>DWXO01000101.1 GCA_019119165.1 Candidatus Flavonifractor intestinigallinarum
CTGTATCCGTATCTTGGCATTTCGTGGTCTTTCAGCGTGTCAAGGCTCACTCAACAGTAGTAAAATCGTAGTAAATGAGATGGTTTTGACCTGTCTGAAATGCCCGTGGATACAGTGTTTTCAAGGGATAATCAGATTTTGGCTTGATTTTTCTTTATACAAATATGCCAGTTGCCGAAACAATTCGCATATTTTCTGATTATAGGGTCAGGCAGTCAGGGTGAAGGACACCCGGTTATCCGGATTCAGGATGCGGGCCAGGACAGCGCAGACCTCGCTGCGCTTGATGAGGCTGTCAGGCACAAACGCACCGCCTTCAGCGCCGGTGAGGATTCCCGCCCGATAGAATTGATAGATCACTTCTTCGGTTCTGCCGCCCATGGTTGCATCGGGGATTGCACCAGGCTCCACCGTGTTGATCTCCTCCAGATCACTGATTATGGCATTGCTGAACAAAAGGATGTACTCCTGGCGGGTAATGGGTTCATTGGCCCGGGCAGTGAGATCCTCATAGATAATGCCGTTGTCCAGAGCAAACTGCATATAGGAGGCATACCAGGGGGAGCCGTTGGTCAGGGTGATCCGGCGCTCTTCATCCCACTGGCGAATGCAGCAGGCCAGCTTCACCGCCTCGGCCACCGTCAAATTGTCGTCCGGAGCAAACGAGACGGAGGACTTGCCCTTCATCAGGCCGGTCTGGCAGGCATAGCGCACGTCATCATAGTACCAGGCGCTTTCCGAAACGTCGGTAAATGTGGGCACGTCATTGGCGGCACGAGGCACATTGTCATAGGAATAGTGATAATCCCGGTCGCCGGAAACATCCTCCCAGGTCTCCGTCACCTTGCTGGCGTCTCCATACTCCGGCGTGACCTGGAAGCGGGAGCGGCGCTCTCCGCCCGTCTGATCTATGGTCACATAGCATTCACCGAATCGGATCGAGGAGGCGGAAATCACGGCGTCCTTTACATTTTCCTGCCCACGGCTCCAGGCATCGTATGCACCCTCCACGATCAGGGTATCTGCCAGAATGTGAATGTCGCTGACCGCCGGAGCGTCAAACTTCACGCCCCCGTCATCGCGGCTGCTCCAGACCGAGGAGCTGTATGTGGACAAATGGCTCTTCTCGTCCACGGTCACGCTGCCGTCGGGCACGTTGATCTGCCGCATGGAGGCCTGACGGTAGTTCTCATAATTGCGGATATCGGTCATGGTAGAGAGGTACAGATTTTGGATCAGCAGATCGCCGCCTTCCACCACCACGTTTCCCTCCGGGTGGGAAGCGCCGCCGTAGTTGGCACGCAGCTCCAGCTTCTGCCGGGAGCCGGAGGCGGCCGAGCACAGGGTGAGGTCCACCCCCGTAGTGTGCAGATAGCTGTAAGTAAAGCTGCCCTCCAGCTCGATGACCGCATCGGCCAGGGTGCTGCCGCCGTCAATGCAGATGCCGTACCAGCCAGTGCTGTCGTAGCGCCAACAGTGGTTCAGCTTCAGGGTGCCCTTACCGTCTTGAACCGTCCAGGTCACAGAGTGGCCCGTATGGCCGCAGTCGCCGCTGGGCAGGGCTATGGTTTCCGTCCCCTCATATCCCTGGGGCGCAAACAGGCGGATCATGCCGTCTGATACGGTGTAGCTTTGCCCGGACAAACCGTCCGCTGCCCAGGCACCGGTGGTCAGGCCCAGGGCGAGGCAAAAGGCAGTGCTATGGACATCAGTCTTTGCTTCATTGTTATGCTTCCTTTCACTGCTTGATACGGTCAAGTTATGACGTAATGGTAGCATATATCAGTCCAATGCGCAAGGAACGATACGGACAGCTTTCGTCTGCATCTTGTCCGAGAACATTTGTGAAACGTGAAAACGCCATTCCGCTTTTCACAATGAAAAAAGACTTGAAACCGAAGTTTCAAGTCTTTTTTCACTCTATCGAGTTGGTGGAGATAAGCGGGATCGAACCGCTGACCTCTTGAATGCCATTCAAGCGCTCTCCCAGCTGAGCTATACCCCCATATTTACTTGGTTCTGGCCAGGTCGACCGAACGAATTGTATTTTAGCACGACTTACCCCAACTGTCAACTCTTTTTTTCATTTTTCTCAAATTTTCTGAAAAAGGAGCTCAACCCGAAAGAAGGCCCCTTGTCTGTGGCGTGTTGCGGGAGATCGTCATGCCCTCCGGTCATAAAAACCTGGGCGCGCCATATCGGCGCGCCCGGGTTTCCTTTATTCTTCCGTTGTCTTGTCCTCAGAGGGCTGGTCCGGCTGGGACGGGTCGGAAGGCTCCTCCGGCGTTTCCACCGCTCCGCTCAGAGGAATGACAGTCTGGGCGTCCTCCGCCTGCTGCTTCTTCTCCTCCGGATCGGCGTACTGGTCGGCCAGGGCGGGGTCCCGGCCCTCCAGAATGGCCACCATCTCGGCGCCGGTGATGGTTTCCTTCTCCAGCAGGTAGGCAACCACCTTGTCCATGTCCTCCCGGTTGTCCCGGATGACCTGGACCGCCTTGGCATAGCACTGGGTCAGGATCTCCCGCACGGCGGCGTCCACATCGGCGGCGGTGTCGTCGGCGCAGTCCATGCCGTAGCCGCCCTCCAGGTACTGGTTGCGGCGGGAGGCCAGGGCCATCATGCCGAACTGCTCGCTCATGCCGTAGAGGGCCACCATGCTCCGGGCCACGCTGGTGGCGTCCTGGATGTCCTGGGCCGCGCCGTTGGTCATGGTATTCAGCACCACTTCCTCGGCGGCCCGGCCGCCCATGGAGACACAGATCTTGGCCAGCAGCTCGTCGCGGGTGCGCAGATCGGTCTTATCCTCCTCGGGCATCAGCAGGGTGTAGCCCAGAGAGCCCTGGGTGTGGGGCACAATGGTGATCTTCTGCACCGGCTCGGTGTTCTTCTGCTTGTAGGCCACCATGGCGTGACCCACCTCATGGTAGGCCACCAGCTTCTTCTCAAACTCGGTGAGGACGCTGCCCTTCTTCTCCGAGCCGGCGATGACCAGCTCGAAGGACACCAGCAGGTCCTCCTGGTTGACGGCCTTGCGGCCCAGTCGGACGGCCCGCAGGGCGGCCTCGTTGACTAGGTTGGCCAGGTCCGCGCCCACGGTGCCAGCGGTGGCAATGGCGATCTTCTTCAGGTCCACGTCCTCCGCCAGCTTGATCTTGCGGGTATGGACCTGGAGGGTAGCCAGACGGCCGGCCAGGTTGGGCCGGTCCACAATGATGCGCCGGTCGAAGCGGCCGGGCCGCAGCAGGGCCTGGTCCAGCACCTCGGGCCGGTTGGTGGCGGCCAGCAGGATGACGCCCTTGGTGGGGTCGAAGCCGTCCATCTCAGCCAGCAGCTGGTTCAGGGTCTGCTCCCGCTCGTCGTTGCCGCCCATGCGGTTGTCGCGGGATTTACCGATGGTGTCGATCTCGTCGATGAACACGATACAGGGGGCCATCTTGTTGGCCTCCTTGAACAGGTCGCGGACACGGGCGGCGCCCATGCCCACAAACATCTCCACAAAGTCAGAGCCGGAGATGGAGAAGAAGGGCACGTTGGCCTCGCCGGCCACGGCCTTGGCCAGCAGGGTCTTACCGGTACCGGGCGGGCCCACCAGCAGAGCGCCCTTGGGCAGCTTGGCGCCGATCTCGGTATACTTCTGGGGATTGTGGAGGAAATCGATGATCTCCACCAGGGACTCCTTGGCCTCGTCCTGACCGGCCACATCCTTAAAGGTGACGCCGGTCTTTTTCTCCACATAGACCTTGGCGTTGGACTTGCCCAGATTGCCCAGGCCGCCGCCCATCTTGCCCGCCATGTTGCGGAACAGGAAGGAGAAGAGCAGCACCATGACCACCATGGGCAGCACCCAGGAGATGAGCATGGACACGATGGGGTTGAGCTCCTCCACATACTCGGGGCCGTACTGGGTGACGTCGTGCTCCTCCAGCAGGTCGATCAGCGCATCGTCCCGCACCCCCGCCTGGGTGATGGGGGCGCAGAAGTAGGTGGTCTTGCCGCTGCTGCTCCACTGGGAGGTGGGCGGCACGGTGGTCTCCTCCTGCTCCCCGGTGAGCCCGGCGGCGGTGGCCGTCTTGGTGATGTTGCCGTTGGCGTCCACCGACACGCCGTCCTTTAAATAAATGGTGTATTTGTTGGACTCCATGAGCACGCCGGCCACGCAGTCCTCCTTGACCAACTCCCGGAAGGTGCCGTAGCTGATCTCCACGGAGTTGGCCTGGCGGAACATGGAGGTGGCATAATTGACCAGCACCGTCAGCACCAGCGCCCACAGGATGATGGACACAATGGCAGTGATGTTGCGCTTGTTATTGCCTCCGCCCTTTCCGCGGTTGTTGTTCTGGTGATCGAAATTCAAAAAGGCGCCTCCTTAGCGTACATTCATTCCTATCTGGAAAGTAATTATAGTTATAGCACACACCCCCTCAAAAAACAAGAAAGGGAAAGCCGAAAGCTGTAAACTTTCTATGAAAGCGGCCGGGTCCAAAGGGGCAATTTTGATCTTTTTCTAGGGCGGGTCTTGTGGTATACTGGTAACGATCAACAAGAAAGGCGGAACCAATTATGAAGGAGCGCAGACCGGCCCCTCAGGCCGAGGCCGACGGCATCATCGAGGGGCGCAACGCCGTCACTGAGGCCCTGCGGGCGGGCACGCCCATTGACAAGATCTTCCTGGCCCGAGGCGAGACGGACGCCGCCCTGGCCCACATCGCCGCCGCCGCCCGGGACAAGGGCGTGGTGGTGGTGGAGTGCGACCGGAAGAAGCTGGACTTTATGAGCCGCACCCACTCCCACCAGGGCGTCATTGCCCAGGCGGCGGTGCGGGAGTACGCCAGCGTGGACGATATTTTAAACGCCGCCCGGGAGAAGGGGGAGCCCCCTCTCATCGTGGTGTGCGACGAGCTGTCTGACCCCCACAACCTGGGGGCGGTGATCCGCACCGCCGAGTGCGCCGGGGCCCACGGAGTCATCATCCCCAAGCGCCGCTCGGCGGGCCTGACGGCGGTGGTGGCCAAGACCTCCGCCGGCGCGGTGAGCCATATCCCGGTGGCCCGGGTGCCCAACCTGCCCGCCCTGCTCAAGGAGCTGAAGGACGAGGGGGTGTGGGTGTTCGGCACCGCCGCCGACGGGGACCGGCTGCTGTACGACGCCGATTTGAAGGGCCCCGCCGCCATTGTCATCGGCAGCGAGGGGAACGGCATGGGCCGCCTGGTCAGCGAGACCTGCGACTTTTTGGTGCGCATCCCCATGAAGGGCAAGCTCAACTCCCTCAACGCCAGCGCCGCCGCCGCCATCCTGCTCTATGAGGCCGTGCGGCAGCGGATGGGCTGACAATCACTGATCTTCAAAAAAGGAGCACGTTCCCATGGCAAAAGACCGGGATGACGAACTGAATCAGGATCTGCCCGGCGGGGACGAGTTCTCCCTGGAATCCATTCTGGCGGAATTCGGCGGCGGGCAGAAACAGAAAAAAACGGAGGAGGATACCATCCCCTTCCCGGTAGTGCCCAAAGGCCATCATCCCGCCTCCCCCACCAAAAAGCCGGGTCGGGTGCTCACCTTCCCCGACGGCGGCCAGGACCAGGTACGCAGGGAGTCCCGCTCCGCCGTCACCCGGCAGCCGCCGGTGGAGAAGGAGCCTCCGCCCAAACAGCAGCAGCCCCCCGCGGACAATGTGCTGGACTTCCCGGAGGAGGCCGCCGGAACCGAGGAGAGTCCCCTGGCCCAGGGCATCAACCGCCTGCTCAAGAAGGCGGACGATTACGCCGAGCATATGTTTGAAGAGGAGGGCGTGGAGGACGACACGGCGGTGCGCCGGGCGGAGGAGTTCATCCCCGGCACCGACGAGGAGGAGGCCCCCTCCCCCCGCCGCCGGGAGCGCAAGCCCCGGAAGGAGCCGCCCCCCGCCCCCGACCTGCCCCCGGCGGATCTGGCCCGCCGGTACGGCAAGGGCCTCAAGGGAATGCGGGTGCGGTCCACCCTGGTGTTTCTGCTCTTCCTGCCCACCCTCTATTTAACCCTGGATATCTTTCCCCATCCCCAGGCCCTCACCCCTCAGCTGCGGGTGCTGGCCCTGGCCGGGGTCCAGGTCCTGGCCATGCTGCTGGGGCTGGACGTACTCTTCCGGGGCCTGTTCGGCCTGCTGCGGCTGGAGTTCGGCATGGACACCCTGCTGCTCTTTTCCTGCGCCGCCACCCTGGCCGACGCCCTCACCATGTATCAGCTGGACAGCCGGGAGGGGCAGATGCCCTATTGCGCCGCCATCGTGCTGGGCATCTCCCTGCTGCTGCGGGGCACCTACCGAAAACGGCGGGGTCTCCGGCTGGCCTGCAAGACGGCTGCCTCCGCCTCCCACCCCTATCTGGTCACCCTGGATGAGGGCAAGTGGAACGGCCGGGACACCTACGCCAAGTGGTCGGGAGAAGCGGCGGGCTTTGGCCGGCAGATGCAGGCCAGCGACGGCGCCCAGCGCATTTTCCGGCGGATCTGCCCCCTGCTGTTCATCGCCAGCCTGCTGCTGAGCGTTGTGGCCTCCATTGGCCGGGGGGCGCCGGAGCGGCTGCTGTGGTGCCTGTCCGCCACCCTCACCGCCTCCACCTCTCTGTCGGGGGCCCTGTGCTTCGGCCAGCCCTGGCTGGCCCTGTGCCAGCGGCTGAGCAAGTCGGGGGCCGCCATCGCCGGCTGGGACGGGGTCACCGCCACCGGCGGCAGCGGCATCCTGGTCACCGACTCCGACCTCTTCCCCCCGGGCTGCGTCTCCCTCAACGGCATCAAGATCTTTGGGGACTTCCCGGCGGAAAAGGTGGTGGCCGACACCGCCACCCTCATCCGGGAATCGGGCTGCGGCCTGGACAAGCCTTTTCACGATCTGCTCCGCTCCCAGGGGGCCATCTACCGCCGGGTATCCAACTTCTTCTGCTATGAGGGAGGTCTGTCCGGCGTTATCCGCAATGAGCAGGTGCTGGTGGGCTCCACCGACTTCATGCGGCTGATGGAGATTGCACTGCCCCCGGGTCTGCGGGTGAAAAACGCCGTGTTCTGCGCCATCGACGGAGAGCTGGCGGGCATCTTTGCCCTCAACTACACCCTCCACGGCACGGTGGACCCGGCCCTCACCAGTCTGATCCGCAACCGGGTGTCCCCGGTAATGGCTACCCGGGACTTCAACCTCACCCCCGCCATGCTCCGCCAGCGGTTCAAGCTGCCGGTGGACCGGATGGAGTACCCCGCCGTGGAGCGGCGGGTGGAGCTGTCCGACGAGGACCAGCTCCACAGCGACATCCTTACCGCCGTGCTCTGTCGGGAGGGCATCGGGCCCTACTCGGAGGCGGTGGTGGGAGCCGCCCGGCTCCGCCGGGCCGTCCGCGCCTCGGCGCTGGTGGCCAGCCTGGGGGCGGTGGTGGGCCTGGTTTTGGCCTTCTACCTTACCTTTGTGGGGGCCTACGCCTCCCTGTCCGCCGCCAACCTGCTGGTATTCCTGATCATGTGGCTGGTGCCCACCCCCCTGATCTCGGGGATGGTCAACAAATATTGAGACAAAAAGAATCCCTGCCGGGCGGCAGGGATTCTTTTTGTAGATCGGGCTTTGCCCGGATGTAGGGGCCGATGCCCACATCGGCCCGCCGGGTATGGCCGGGGTCATGCGGGCGACCGTAAAGGTCGCCCCTACAGGCAGCGCGCCCGGTCAATATCCTCCGTCGATGACCACCCAGGGGGAGTCCTTATCCTCCCGCTGGAGGATGAACTGATAGTCGGTGTAGGTGGTATTGGGGTCCAGCACCGGCTGATTGCCGTCGGTGGTAAAGCTCACAAAGAGGACGATCACGTTGTTGATCCGCTCCGGGTCGTCGGTGTGGAGATAGTCCGCCGCCTCCGCATAGGACTGCTGGGGATCATAGTACGAACTTTCCAGGGTACACCCCGCCATTCCGGTTTCAAAGCTCTGTACCACCGTCTCATAGGCCTGGTCATACTCCTCCGAGGAATAATTGTGGGAGGGCGGCGGATTTTGCAGGGCCAGCCAATCCTGGCAGGCGCTGTACATGATCTCATAGGGGCTGGGGGCGTCGTAGTCGTAGGCATAGGCATACCAGCTGGTCTCCCCGTCCCGGGCGATGCCCACCAGTCCTCCCTCCTCCAGGAAGATCAGGCTGTCTCCGTTTTGGTCGGTGCAGGTCACTGCCTTGCCGTTGAGGGCGGCGGGGGCCTGGGCCTTCACCCACACCCGCACCCACAGCTGGATGCTGCCGTCGATGACGCCGTAGGTCTCCACATTCGTCTCCTGCCCGTTTTCATAGGTCAGGGTCCGGGCGGGACTGCTGCCGGCCAGGATGGGCTCCATCTCCCGGCCATAGATGTTCCAGGCCGGGTCCCCCTCCACCAGCTCCACATGGCCGGCCCCCACGTTGTAGCCCTGCTCACCCAGCCATTCCCTGGCGGCGGAAAGGGGGTCCAGCAGGCCGGGCCGGTGGCCTTCATCCACCTGCTGCTGGAGCTGGGTGTAATAGTCCGCCGCAGTGGTGCCGGTGTCTCGGGGGAGCACCAGATAGCGGGTGCCGTAGTTGTTGTCCATCCAGCCCTCCACGCACCAGATGCCGCCCGTCCCCTGTTTGATGGGCTGGGAGAGAAGCAGGGTGATGGACTCGCCCCAGTTTTCCGTGCGGAAGTAGACATAGCGGTGGTCGCTCTCCCACACATAGCCGTCGTGGAAGTACATACTGTCCTCGTAGGCCTCCAGGCCGTTGCGGGCAAGGAAGTCGGGGCGCACCTCCTCGGGCAGGCGCTTATTCAGGTTCATCCACTCCGCCTCCTGCGCCTGTATCACCGCTTCGTCCTGGGAATTGCTGTAGAAGCGCACATCGCTGGCCGTCAGCCACACATAGTACCAGCCGTCCCGATAGCCAAAGGGCTGCACCCCGCTGCCGTCGGAGATCAGATACTGTTCGTAGGTAGCCTGATCCCACCGGACCAGGGTGAAGAGCCACCCCATGTCGGTGTCGCCGCCGCCCGCCGCTTCATAGCTGCGCTTTTCCCACACGCAGACCAGGAAGTCCTCCCCCTCCTCGGGCAGCTCCACCAGCAGCTTGTCGTCCAGGTCCTGGGGGATGGCCAGCTGGAGGTCATAGTCCAGGTCGTACAGCGCCGGGTTTTCCAGCAGGGCGCTCAGGTCGGGGGTGGGCTCAGGGCTGGGGCTGGGGGCTGCCCCGCTGACGGCGGCGCAGCCAGTCAAAACAATGGCCAAAGCCAGGGTGGCCGCCAGGGCGGCGGGGCCCTGCCGCTTTCCTTTCATAATGGACACCAACCTTTCTTTCAGTCGGTCCTTTTCCTCGCACAGGGTGGTGGCCAGCACCCCCATGCCTCTGGGGGGCCGGGCGGCCAGCACCAGCAGGGTCTCCCCGTAGTGCTTCCGGGCGGGGCCGTCCATGGCCCGGGTCACCGCCTCGTCGCAGGAGAGCTCACAGGCGTGGGAGATCTGCTGCCGCACCACCACCATCAGGGGATTGAACCAGTGGAGGCTGGTCACCGCCGCCGCCAGCCATTTATAGAGCAGATCGTGCCGCCGGGCGTGGGTCAGCTCATGGGACAGAATATCCGCCAGCCGGTGGTTTTCCACGCCCACGGGCAGCACAACGGCGGGATGTACCACCCCCAGCAGCATGGGAGTGTGGACATAGGGACATTCCAGCAGAACCACCCGCCTGCCCGGGTCCAGGGCGGCCAGCACCCGCTGGGCCTCCCAACCGGCGGGGCGGGCGGATGCGCGCACCAGAGAGACAAAGCGCCGGTAGCCCCACACATACCGCCCCATCCACAGGGCCGCGCCCACGGCCCACAGGCCGAGCCACAGAGTGGGCGACGTGATGATCTCCCACCAGTTGACCGCCGGAACGGCAGGCTGCTCCGGAACGCCGGGATCTTCCGGAGCGGCGGGGCCTGTCGGTTCCCCGGTCTGACCTTGGATCTGGACCGGGTCGGCCTGACCGCTGAGAGAAACCTCCGTCTGGGTGTGGGCCTGGTAGGTCCCCTGCTCCGGCAGGGCGGGCAGGGGGATGGTCACCCCCACCGGCACAATCAGCCGCACCAGCACCAGCAGCCACAGGTAGTAGGCCGCCGTCTTGCTTTTGATGAGGGGTCGCACCAGCAGCAGCAGGCCGGTGAGCACCGACCCCAGCACGCTCAGTTTCAGCAGGATAAACAGAAAGGATGCCATTCAGCTCTCCCCTTTCCCGTCCAGGCTGTCCAGCAGCGCCTTTAATTCCGCAATGTCCGCCCCGGACAGCTGGTCGTGCTCCACCAGGGCGGCCACCATCTGCCGGGCCGACCCGGCGTACAGCTTGTCAATGAGCTTGCGGGTGCGGTAGCAGCTCAGCTCCTCCCGGCTCACCAGGGGCCGGTAGCAGCCCACCCGCCCCTTCTCCCGGGCGGCCGCCCCCTTGGCGCACAGCCGGCGCAGCAGGGTCTTTACCGTCTCCCCGTTTCGCTCCGCCAGAGCCTCCCGGATCTGCCCCAGGGTCACCGGCTCCCCGGCGTTCCACAGCACCTCCATCACCTCCAGCTCCGCCTCGGTGATCTTTTCCTCCACGGCACTCATGGGCCTTCCTCCTTCCGGTTACAGTTGTACCTTTCGACTATAGGGTACAACTGTAACCGCTCCTTGTCAAGGCATTGTGGGTTACAATTTCATGACAGATCGTGTAAGCGCCTCCAGAATACGAAAATTATTTTCATACTATGCAGTTTGGTGAAAATTGGCACATAACCCCGCCCAACCCTTGCATTTGTTTGTCAAAATGGTATAATATGACCCAGCGATCGGTCCCGCTCCGGCGGGACAAACTTAGGAGGAATGTGAAAATGGGCAATTCTCACAAGTACGTCTACTTGTTCTCCGAAGGCAACGGCTCCATGCGGGAGCTGCTGGGCGGCAAGGGCGCCAACCTGGCTGAAATGACCAACCTGGGTATGCCGGTGCCTCAGGGCTTTACCGTCACCACCGAGGCCTGCACCCAGTACTATAACGACGGCCGTCAGATCAACGAGGACATCCAGGCCCAGATTTACGAGTACCTGGGCAAGATGGAGGAGATCTGCGGCAAGAAGTTCGCCGACCCCGAGAACCCCCTGCTGGTCTCCGTCCGCTCCGGCGCCCGGGCCTCCATGCCTGGTATGATGGACACCATCCTCAACCTGGGCCTCAACGACGTGGTGGTGGAGGGCCTGGCCAAGTTCACCAACAATCCCCGTTTTGCCTACGACTCCTACCGCCGCTTCATCCAGATGTTCTCCGACGTGGTGATGGAGCTGTCCAAGAAGCGCTTTGAGGAGATCATCGACGAGGTGAAGGCCAAAAAGGGCGTCAAGCAGGACGTGGAGCTGGACACCGACGACATGAAGAACCTGGTGGTCCTCTTCAAGGAGTTCTACAAGAAGGAAAAGGGCGAGGACTTCCCCCAGGACCCCAAGGTCCAGCTGATGGAGGCCGTCAAGGCCGTGTTCCGCTCCTGGGACAACCCCCGCGCCAACGTGTACCGCCGCATGAACGAGATCCCCTACGACTGGGGCACCGCGGTCAACGTCCAGTCCATGGTGTTCGGCAACTCCGGCGACAACTCGGGCACCGGCGTGGCCTTCACCCGCAACCCCGCCACCGGTGAGAAGGCCCTCTTCGGCGAGTACCTCATCAACGCCCAGGGCGAGGATGTGGTGGCCGGCGTACGTACTCCCTCCCCCATCTCCAAGCTCCACGAGGAGATGCCCGCTGTCTACGAGCAGTTTGCCGACATCGCCAACCGCCTGGAGCAGCACTACAAGGATATGCAGGACATGGAGTTTACCATCGAGAACGGCAAGCTCTATATGCTCCAGACCCGCAACGGCAAGCGCACCGCCACTGCCGCCATCAAGGTGGCCGTGGATCTGGTGGACGAGGGCATGATCGACGAGAAGGAGGCCGTGTGCCGCGTCGATCCCAAGCAGCTGGACGCCCTGCTCCACCCCACCTTTGACCCCGAGGCCCTGAAGAAGGCCCAGGTCATCGGCAAGGGCCTGGCCGCCTCTCCCGGCGCCGCCTGCGGCCGGGTGGTCTTTACCGCCGAGGACTCCAAGGAGTGGCACGACCGGGGCGAGAAGGTCATTCTGGTCCGGCTGGAGACCTCTCCCGAGGACATCGAGGGTATGCAGGTCTCCCAGGGCATCCTCACCGTCCGGGGCGGCATGACCTCCCACGCCGCCGTGGTGGCCCGGGGCATGGGCACCTGCTGCGTGTCCGGCTGCGGCGACATCGTGGTGGACTATGAGGGCAAGAAGTTTACCCTGGCCGGCAAGGAATACCACGAGGGCGACTGGATCAGCCTGGACGGCTCCACCGGCAATATTTACGGCGAGGCCATCGCCACCGTGCCCGCCGATCCCGGCTCCGGCTACTTCGGCCGCCTGATGGGCTGGGCCGACAAGTACCGCCAGCTCAAGGTGTACACCAACGCCGACAATCCCCGGGACGCCGCTCAGGGCTACGCCTTCGGCGCCCAGGGCATCGGCCTGTGCCGCACCGAGCATATGTTCTTTGAGGGCGAGCGCATCAAGGCCATCCGTGAGATGATCGTCTCCGACAACGTGGCCGACCGGGAGAAGGCCCTGGCCAAGATCATGCCCTACCAGCAGGGCGACTTCGAGGGCATCTACGAGGCCATGCAGGGCCACCCCGTGGTCATCCGCTTCCTGGATCCCCCGCTGCATGAGTTCCTCCCCACCAAGGAGGAGGATATCGTGGAGATCGCCAATGAGATGGGCCTCTCCGTGGAGAAGCTCCACAACGTCATCGACTCCCTCCACGAGTTCAACCCCATGATGGGTCACCGTGGCTGCCGCCTGGCCGTGGCCTATCCTGAGATCGCCGCCATGCAGACCACCGCCGTCATCAACGCCGCCATCAACGTCCAGAAGAAGCATCCCGACTGGACCATGGTGCCCGAGATCATGATCCCCCTGGTGGGCGAGGTCAAGGAGCTGAAATACGTCAAGGACGTGGTGGTCAAGACCGCCGACGCCATCATCGCCGCCGCCGGTATCGACATGAAGTATGAGGTTGGCACCATGATCGAGATCCCCCGTGCCGCCCTCACCGCCGACGAGATCGCCAAGGAGGCCCAGTTCTTCTCCTTCGGCACCAACGATCTGACTCAGATGACCTTCGGCTTCTCCCGTGACGACGCGGGCAAGTTCCTGAATTATTACTACGAGAATAAGATCTACGAGTCCGATCCCTTCGCCCACCTGGATCAGAAGGGCGTGGGCAAGCTGGTGGCCATGGCCGTCCAGCTGGGCCATCAGACCCGCCCCGACATCCATATGGGCATCTGCGGCGAGCACGGCGGCGACCCCACCTCCGTGGAGTTCTGCCACAAGGTGGGCCTGGACTATGTGTCCTGCTCCCCCTTCCGTGTGCCCATCGCCCGTCTGGCCGCCGCTCAGGCCGCTATTAAAAATCCGAGGAAATAAGAGTTTTCGGAGCATATTAACTCAAAACCCCGCCCCGATCCATCAGGATCGGGGCGGGGTTTTACTTGGTGCAGGCCTTGTGAAAAGTGTGCTTGATACACGTGCCGAAGGGCTGTCTGGATTATTCAGATAACGGAAAAATCAGGGAAAAACGCATGAGGATGGCCGCCGCTTCAGCGCGGGTAGCGCTTCCTTTGGCATCCAGTAGGCTGCCGCCTTTGCCGGTGAGCAGACCGTTGTTCACGGCCCACACCACAGCGTCCTCGGCCCAATCAGAGGTCTGGCCGCCATCGGTGAAATCGGACAGGTTACCCTGAACGGTATCATCATATCCCTTGAACTGGGCGTAGCGGTACAGAATAGCCGCCATCTGCTCCCGGGTAATGCTGTCTTCCGGGCCGAAGGTGCTGTTGCCGTAGCCGTTTACCAGACCGTTGGCTGCAGCCCAGTTCACCGCTTCGGCGTACCACATGCTGCCGGAAACGTCGGTGAAATGGGCGGAACTGCCGGTGGGAGAACCTTCCAGCCGCCACAGGATAGTGGCAATCATACTCCGGCTCAGCAGGTTGTCGGGCTGGAAACGGTTACTGCCGGTGCCGTTCATCATGTCATACTGTACGGCAAACTGTACTGCCTCATAGAACCAGTCACCCTCCTTGACATCGGTGAAGGACAAAACGACGGAGGTATAGTCCTCGATAAAGGAAGCGGCAATGGAAACGTTGCCGGACGGCATACTGAAGGTGTATTGAGCATCGTTCTTCTGATCCACAGGGACAAGCTTTCCGGTAGAATCGGTCACCGTCAATTTGTTCATGATATAGCCGTCAGCAGGATTGACCGTAATGGTAACAATGGTGCCCTGCGCCGCATTTCTGGGGCTGATAGAGACGCTGCCGTTGACCGTGCTGGGTACTGTCACGGTATAGAGCGGCTTGGAGCTGCCGCCGCCGGAAATAGTGCTCCAACGGGCGTAAATAACAGCGTCCTGAGTGAATTGCGTGTCAGTAGTGACTGCGGTGCCGCCATCTGCTGCCGTGTACCACCCGGCAAAGGAGTAACCGCTCCGGGTGGGGGTAGGCAGACTGGGCAGCTTGCCGTTTACAGTAGTGGCAAAAGTGGGTTCCACAGAGCCGCCGCCTGCATGGAAGGTGATCGTGTACTCCTTGGGTACCGGTGCGGAAATTGTGACGGCCACCACGTCAGAGGTAGAGGTTGCGGTTTTGGTACCGGTGGCGGTGTCGTCGGTGTTGGTGACCACGCAGTAGTAGTAGGTGGTGCCCACAGTGGCGGTGCTGGGGATGTAGCTGGCTTCGGTGGCCCCGTCGATGGGAGTGCCGCCCTGGGTGCTCTCGGTGGTGCTGCTGTACCACTGGTAGCTCAGCGTGCCCTTGGTAACGGTGGCTGCCACAGTGAGGGCCGCCACGGTGTCGCCCTGGGTGTAGCTGGCGCCCGTGGGCTGGGTGTTGATGACAGGCGCCTGGGCGTGGGTCTTTTCAGCCACGGTGACAGCTGCCGCATCGGAGGTGGTACTGGCGGTCTTGCTGCCGGTGGCCTCGTTGTCGGTGTTGGTCACCACGCAGTAGTAGTAGGTGGTGCCCACAGTGGCGGTGCTGGGGATGTAGCTGGCTTCGGTGGCCCCGTCAATGGGAGTGCCGCCCTGGGTGCTCTCGGTGGTGTTGCTGTACCACTGGTAGCTCAGCGTGCCCTTGGTGACGGTGGCTTCCACAGTGAGGGCCGCCGCGGTGTCGCCCTGGGTGTAGCTGGCACCCACAGGCTGGGTATTGATAGCGGGAACCTCGGCATTGGTCTGGGTAGAGAAAGAGGCGGTGACGCTCAGATTTTCCTTCAGGCTGTCAATGACATACGTTCCGTCGCTGCTGACAGAGACGATGCTGCCATTCACAACCAGCTTATTCAGGTAATAGCCCTCCGCCGGCGTGACCTGGATGGTGACGCTGGAGCCGTAGTCCACGGCGCCGCCGCTCTGAATCGCAGTATTCGCCACACCATTTACGGTGCCCGTAACGGTGATTGTGCCGTTTGTACAGGGGGTAATGGTGACAACAGGTGTGATTTCGCCGGCGCCGAGGGCCGCGAAGGCGGTATAGCCGCCATCATCGGTAATGGCCATGCGGGCCTTGACCACGGCGCTGCCGCCGCTGGAGAGGGAGACGTGTCCGAAGTCATCCACCTCGCAGGTTCCGATGGCGGGAATGACGCTCCACTCCACCAGGTCGCTGCCGCTCAGGTCGAGGGTGGAGCCATTGCTCAGCACGGCCTTCACGGAGAGGGTGGAGCCGCCGTTGCCCACAGTCAGGGCTTCTGTCTCAGACACTTCCCTGCTGCCGGAATAGATGGCCAGGCGGGTCATCTGGCCCAGGGCCGGGTTGACCACCCGGATGGTACGGGTGGTCTCATTCCCCGCCGCGTCGGTGGCGGTGAGGGTGAGGGTGTGGCTGACGGCGGAGGCGTCCAGGAACAGCGCTTGGGAGAAGCTGCCGTCCGCAGCCACGCTGATAGTCTCAGCCGTGCCGTCCACCGACAGCTCCAGGGTCTTGCCATCCGTCCAACCGGTGAGGGTGACGGAGCCGCTGCTCTCGAAGAAGGAGCCGCTGATGGGAGAGGACACCAGAAGGGCGGGAGGCGTGGTGTCCACCGAGAAGCTCTTGGTGTACAGGAAGGCGTCGCCCTGGCTGTTGGTACCCTGGAAGGTGACGGTGTGGGAACCTTCGGACAGACCGGTAAAGGCCATGGTAATGCTGTTCCGGTCGGTTACCCGGGTCTCCGTTCCGCCGTCCAGGCTCCAGGCGCCGGAGACGTTCTGGTCCGCCCGAAGGGTGACGATGAGGTCGCTGGTGGGATAGAGCAGGGTGGAGAAGGTGTTTCCGCCCGCCTGGGTGATTTCCGTAACGCCTGCCGTGTCGGCGCCCCAGGTAAAGGTGGGCGGGTCGGGCTGGGTGATGGTCACGCTGCCGGTTCTGGTTTCAGACGACCAGATTACAGCGGCATCCACCTGCTTGTAGGCGGACACGCCCACGGTGTAGGTTTTGCCGCCCTCCAGACCGGTGACAGTCTTCTCGCCGGTGAAGGTCTCGGTCTCCTCGTCATACACCGGCACCTCAAACCGCCCGCCGGCGGTGTAGGTGTTTTCGGCGTTCTTCTCCAGCACCAGGCCGCTGACGCCGGAGACCAGATTCCCTTCGGCGTCATAGAAGTTGATCCGGTAGCCGTCAACATCCGCGTCGGAGACGGTGAAAGACACCTTGTAGTCTCCGGCGGACTTCACGGCGCTTACTTGGGGAGGGTCGGGCTGGTTGGGATTGGTGTAGGGGAACGGTACGTCTTTCGTGGAAACCATAGCCTGCTTGCTGTCCGCCGCAATGGCCTGAAGGGTGTAGTCCCCGGAGGGCAGGGCGGCGGTGTCCATGGGGATGGTGACGCTGGTGCTGCCGAAGGCCTCGTTTTCGCTGGTCACATGGCCCACCATGCGGGAGTTGTCGGGATTCTCCTCGTCCACCGCCAGCAGGGTGATCTGGGAGAACTGCTCCAGGCCGGTGCTGGTGACGGTGGCGCTGCCGTCCGTCACTCTGACGCTGTCGATGCCCGGCAGGGGCGCCACCCGGTAGAGAGCCAGACTGGCGGGCTTGCCGGTGGTGATGGAGTAGGTACCGGCCTGGTCGGGCTGGAAGGTCACGGTCATGTTGGCCTGATGGGCCGTGGAATCATAGGTCACCTTGGCGTTGGCGTTTGGGGTGGCGCTGGCGTTGGCCACATCCTGGACAAAGGTCAGGGTATAATTGTCGATGGTGATGGCCTCGGCCTCCTTCCGGGCCTGTTCCAGGCTGGCGCTGTCCCAGGTGAGGGTCAGGGCGGCGGGAGAGGTGTGGCCGGAAGCCAGGACCAGCTCGTGCTGGGTACCCTCAACATTGCTTTCCAGGCTGTCCCCGTCGGCCCGCGTGGTGGGAATGGTGCTGGCCACCAGGCCCAGCTGGGACTGGGCGGCCAGGGTGGCGTTGGTGCCCACCACGGCGTAAAGGGTCCTGCCGGTGTCGGGAGCGGTGTATACGGGTACGGTGGCCAGACCCAGCAGGTCGGGGTGGTTGGGTGTGGCGGCGTCGCCGCTCCAGCTGACCTCGCCGCTGCCCCAGTAGTAGGTGATGCCCACCTGGATGCCCAGGGCCTCGGCGGCGCCCCAGATCTTTTCCGCGTTGACGCCCATGCCCACGTTGGCCAGGGTGAGACCGCCGATGAGAGGCAGGGTGCCGGGCAGGCTCAGGGAGGCCCGGATGAAGAACTCGAAAATGCCGCTCTCATCCAGCACCAGATAGCCGCCGCCCTGAAGGACGCCCGCGATGTTCATATCCACCGAGGACAGGAAGAAGAACTCGGGGTACCAGTCAAACTCCAGGCTGGCGCTGTCCAGCACGGCCACGGAGTTGGCCAGCACGCCGTTGCTCAGCTCCGCGCTGATGCCCTGGAGGCTCAGGGCCAGCGTGGCCCGGGCCGAGATGATCTGGAGGATGGAGAACTGCGCCTCCAGAATGAGCTGGAGGGGCGGAACTGACTCGGTGAGGAAAATGGTGTCGTACAGGTTGTTGATGCCGCCGCCGGCGCCCTGGAGCCAGATCACGCCGAAACCGTCCAGGTTGATGCCGGGGACGAAGCCGCCCACGAAGAAGTGGAGGGTATCGGGGTAGGGGATGCCGTCCTTGCTCTGGACGGCCAGCTCCGCCTCCATGGCGAAGGTGGCGAAGGAGGCTGCGCCGGACACGTCCACCGCCCAGTCGCCCACGGTCCTGACGGTGAGCACGCCCTCGATGCCGGGCATGCCTTCAAAGTAGCTGGGCAGGCCCAGGGCCACGGAGAAGTTGACGCCCTGGTATTTGCCGCCGCCGAACAGGATGTCGTCCACCTGGATGGTGGCCGAGCGGCTGTCGCCGTCGCCCGCCTCGGCGCCGTCCCCCATGTCGGTGGAGGTCTCAAAGGGCGGGGCGTTGGTGTTCACTGTGTCGGCGTTGTGGGGGTACTGTTCCTCCAGGGCACGCAGGTTTTCCGGCGTGTCCTCGCCGCTGCGGATGAGGTCCTCCTTGGCCTGATCCAGGGCGGAGGGGGTGTCGTCGGCCTGCTTGGCGGCGGGGATGAGGAAGGACAGATCCAGGCCGCCGCCGAAGCCGATGACGCCGCCCACGCCCTCCATATAGCCCAGCTCGCCGTACTTGAACTCAAAGAGCAGGCCCAGCAGGCTCTGAGCGGCCTGGCCCACGCTGGGCCACAGGAGGGTGATGTTGCCGTCCTCGTCCCGGTCGCCGCTTTCATCGTAGGTGGTGAGGGAGCAGGACTCCCCGTCCACAATGGCGGTGAGGCAGCAGCGGCCCTTCCAGACGGAGGTGCCTACGCCGGAGACGGTGAGGGAGGCGTCGAAGTCCACGGTGATCTCGTCATTGGCGTCGGTGATGGTCACCTGGCCCTCCCGGATGTCCAGGCAGTTGTTCAGGGTCATCACATTGTCTTCCTTGCCCAGAGAGACGCCGGTGAGCACGGTGGTTCCGTTCTTTTCCTCCTTGGTGAAGGAGCCGCGGAACTCCAGCAGGACGGCGCCGTTACCCAATTCTTTGCCTTCCGCTTCATAGCTCTCCTCCGTGGCGTAGGTGTGGATGGAGTAGTTGTTAGAGCCATCATTTTCCACCGTCACCACGCCGTAGCCGTCGTTGCGGTACTCCGGGTCGTCGGTGACCTGGAAGCGCAGGGCGGGCGCGGTGATATCAGCCGTGGAGGTGTCGGTATAGTCGATGGTCAGCTGATATTCCCCGATGGCCAGCGCGTCGGTGATCACCACGTCGGCGGTATTGTCATCCGTGTTCAGGATGAACTGGTTGGCGGGGATGGTCAGGCTGTCCTGGCCGTTGATCTTTCCGCCGTCGGTGCGGGAGAGGCGGAGGGAGTAGGCGCTCTGGTTGGACAGCATGCTGAAATTCCTGCCCGTCAGATAGAGATGACGGGTGCCGGTGATGTAAATGAGGTCGGGGGAGGAGCTGGTGAAGCCCACCTGCGGCACATCCCCGCCGGTGCCGGGGCAGAGGAGCCAAACCGTCTGAGCGCACAGCAGGTTCTGGGCCTGGAGCGCGCCGTCGCTCCCCATCTCATAGGCCTGGAAGGTGAGTTTGCGGTAGGCCGCGTCCTCCCCGGGTACGGCGTGGAATTGAAACTCCAGATTCTGGGAGCCGTCTGCCTGCACGTTGGTCAGGTCGATATAGTAGGGGTCCAGATAGCTGGCGGTTTCCTGAAGGTCGCCGTTCTTGTCGTAGGGGGTGATGTTCTCCCCGGGGTAGACCACCACCCGTACGTTGTCCAGGGTCTGGCCGGAGATGTTGGTCATGGAGGCGGTGACGGTAAAATCGCCGTTTCCGGTGTAGCCGGTCCGGTCGGCGTTCATCTCCAGAGCCTGGGGCAGGTCGGTGAAGTTGAGGGTGAGCCGGTCCCCCTCGGCTGCTGCGGCGTTGGAGAACACGCCGTAGTAGCCGGCCGCGGCGGCGCTGCCGCCCTGTCCCACGCTGCCCAGGTCATAATACAGGGCAAAGGCGCTGTCGGCGGTCAGGTAGTCCCGGTTGTAGGGGGTGGTGAAATACAGGCTTTCGTCGGGCGTATAGTCAAAAACGGTGGCCGCCAGATTGTTCCAGTGGGCAAAGGTCACCTGTTCCGGCGTGCTGGCGGCGTCGCCCACGGAGCCGTTGAGGAAGTAGGCGAATACGCTGGGATTCTGAGGGTCGTCATAGGCGAAGAAGCTGTTCTGGTAGCCGGAAATGCTCCGTTCGCTTTCCACCGTCAGGTAGCCGCCGCCGGACTGGGCCACCTCGTAGACGCCGTAATCCTGGGTACCCAGGGCGGTGTCCATGAGCAGGCGCAGCCGGATGTCGGCGGCCTCGCCGCTGTTCTCGGCGGTGTAGCTCAGGTAGGCCATGCCGTGCTGGGTGGCGCCGGGGTTGGCCAGGCGGAGGGTCTGGGTGACGGTGATGCCGTCCACCGACCACACCGCTTGGATCTCCTCCGATGTGGCGGTCACCGCCACATCGGAGGAACCGGCATACTTGCCGCCGAACACATAGTCCTTGGTCTTGCCGTTCCGGGTGACCCGGAGGGAGGCAAAGGAGGTGTCGTCATCCCCCAGGGGAAACAGCAGGTTCTTGTTGTTGTCGTCCTTCCGGATGGCGTCGCCCTCCAGCGTGCGGATGGAGAAGCCGCCGCTGCGTTTGTCCACCAGTACCTGCAGGTTCTCGTTGGACAGGGTGTATACATTTCCCAGCTCCGCCGCCAGGACGGAGATGGGCAGCAGCCCCGAGACCAGGCACAGGGACAGGACCCAGGCCAGGAGACGGGATAGCGCTCGCTTTTTCATGTTCATGCTCCTTTCCGGCCGCTCAGCCCTTGACGTAGAGGTAGAAAACGTACTCCGTCCGGTCCTGGGCGCGGAGGTAGAGGGTGTGGAAGTCGCTGGCGGTGAGGGCGGTCTCCAGAGGATCGGTGTAGCTGGCGTTGGCCAGCAGCACCTGGGAACCCAGCTTCATCTGGGCAATGGTCTTGTACCCCTGCTTCAGGCTGAGGTATACCGGCGCGTCGGCCCCCTCCAGGGTGATTTCCGCCGTCCCCTTCTCCAGGGTAAGGGTGCTGCCGGGCTGCACCGTCTGGCCGTTCACCCTGAGGGTTAGGATGCTCTGAGCGGTGAGTACCAGGGTGCGGGTGACGGAGGAGCTGTTGCCGGCGGAGTCCTCTGCGGTGTAGGTGATCATGTAGCTGCCCGCCGCATCCCAGGTCACGCCGGAGGTGTCCACGGTGAAGCTGAGGCTGCTGTCCCGGTTGTCGGTGACGGTGACCCCCTCCCGGAGCAGATCCAGGTTCTTCGCGCCCGCCGGGGCATACACCGTCTGGCTGGGCAGGGAGATGATGGGAGCCACGGTGTCGGGCAGCGCCACGGAGAGATAGGCATACAGGGTGTTTCCGTCTGTGTCCTTTGCTTTCAGAATGGCCAGACTGCCGCTCTGGGGTACGGTGAAGGACGTCCAGGCGCTCTTGTCCACCGGGGCCTCTGTCCCGCCGAAGCTCACCGTCACATTCCGGGTGGATTTGAGATAGAAGGTGCTCCCGGATGTCAGCTGGCCCAGCTCTGCCGGATCGGTGACGGCGTCGCTGTCGTTTCCGGTTTTGGAGAAGGACAGGGCCAGCTTGTCGTCCAGGTTGGTGACCGCGATTTGGATGGTGGTCACGTTGCCCGCCTGGTCGGTGAAGGTCAGGCTGCTCGTTCCATTCTGATAGATGGTACAGGTGTGCTGGGTGTCAAACCGGGTAGTGGAATTGACGCAGGCCGCCTGCTCGCTGGCAGTTTCCTCACCGGTGGTGAAGGTGAGGCGCACCGAGCGCTGGCCGCTGCCGTTCACCGTATACACGCCGTTCACAGGGCTTACCGGGGAGTCATTGGCCTTCACGGTGACGGTGGGGGCGTCCATGTCCAGACAGGTGACCGCATACAGCAGGCCGCTGGAGCCGTATGTGTATTCAAAGGTCTGCCCGTTCTGGGCGGTCGCATACAGAGAGACGATGGGGCAGTTGACGGAGTAGGTGACCCGAATCAGGTTGCCGGACACGGTTACGTCAATGCCGTCAGCAGGGATGGGGTTGTCGCGATACTGCCTGATTTCGGCGCTGGCCAGCGGCAGGTTGGCGGTAAAGGTGGCCGTGACGGGGGTGTTGCTGCGCAGAGTTTGCTGGGCCGTTCGCCAGCTGTAGTTGCCCGTATAGGTCTGGCCCTGGCACAGCCAGACGGGTCCGCTCACCAGTTCCAGAGCCGTGCCGTCGGAGTTGATGGTGCGCACCGTGGCCGTGGCGGTCCCGATGTTGCCCGCGGCGTCGGAGAAGCGGAAGGTATAGCTGCCGTTGGCGGTAAAGATATAGTAGTACTGGCCGTAATGGGTAGAATCCTGGTTTTTATCCAGAGTCAGATTGCCGGTGTCCAGGACGGTGACGGGTTCCTCGCCGGGTACCAGATAGGCGTAGACGGGAGCCTTGGTCAGGCTGCCGTCCTCGCTGCCCGCCGCATATTCCACGGTGGCAGCAGGGGCGTCGCTGTCCACGCCGGGGAAGGTGAGGGTCAGGGGCGCGGCGGCGTTGCCGGCGGCGTCCACCAGATAGACGTAGACGGGGCCGCTGGCGTTCCCGCCGGTCCAGGTGACGGTGGAGGCGGACAGGCTCAGACCGGCGATGCTGTCGCTGGGGTCGTCATAGCCGGGGACGGCGTCGGTGCTGCTCTTGACGATCAGGTTCACCGGGGAGTCGTCCTGAATGGAGAAGACCACCCGTACCCCCTGGCCGGAGAGGGACAGCATATCGCTGGCGATGCTGCCCACGGACAGCTCACCGCTGGTCAGCAGAGAATCGTAGCTGTTGACCTGCTGCCAGATGCCGGACTGCTGGACGTACAGGCCCGCCTGGTAGGTGGGGGCCGTGATATCTGCCGGAGGTTCGGTGCCCTCCTCATTCACCACGGCCCAGGGCAGGGTGGCGGTGACTTGGGCGGTGTTGCCCACCTGGTCGGAGACGCTGAAGGTGAAGCTGTCCCCCTTGGACGAGCCGTTGGGGAAGACATAACTGGTCTGGCCCACCAGCAGCTCATCGCACAGCAGGGCGGCGGTCACCGGGCCGGTCACGCTTTCCGCGCCGCTCTGGGTGTCCAGCAGCGCGCCGTCGGGACCGTAGAAGGATACGGTGACGGGCTCCACGGCGTTGTCGATGTTGGTGACCTGCACGGTGTAGGTGTTCGTCCCCATGGTGATGGTGACCGTATCGTTCTCCCTCAGCTCCAGGGTGGCGGTGGAGCCGGAGATTTCCGCGTTGCCGTGCTTGCCGGAGGTGACGCTGGTGAGGGTGCTGCCGCCGGTGGCGGTGGCGGTGAGGGTCACCGGCCCCCGGGTGGCAGCGGTCTCGGACAGGGACACCGTCAGGTTCTCCCCGAAGGGGGAGGCGGCAATGTCCTGGGTGTACAGGATTCCGAAGGCGTCCTCATACTGGATGGTGGCGGAGTTGGTATAGATAGGCAGGGAATGTTTCTCGGCAAAGGTGCCGGCGGTATCCGCGGGTACCGGGTCCAGCACCCGGATGGGCTGGTCGGAGGTGATGGGAATCAGCCCGTTCTTTACCGCGCCCACCGTGATGGTGGGGGCGGAGGCGGTGTTGGAGTAAGCTCCCACGGCCCATTCCTTGGAGTACTGGCTGACCGCGGCGGTGTTGCCGGCGTTGTCCTGGCAGGCCATGGTGATGGTCACGCTGCCTGCCGAGCCGTAGGGGAACATGCCGTTGATGGTAAGCGCAACCGAGGTGTTGTCGGTACCTTCGGCGGTGATTTGGTAAACGCCGTTGTAGTTGGAGCCGTTTCCGCTCCAGGTGCTGTTGAGGGAGAGTTCAGGCAGGGGGACGGTGGTCGCCGTCCCGTCTTCGTAGGTAAAGGTGAGGACGAAGCTGCCCAGATCAACCCCGCTGTTGTACGCATCGCCCAGCGGCTCCGCGACGGTGGCGTTCAGGGTGTACCCTCCCTGGGGCGACGCGCTGCCGACATAATCGCGGTGATAGATCGTGGGCGCCATGATATCCACCGCCTGCCCCACCAGCAGGTCGCCGGTCCTGGCGATGTTCCAGTTGCTGTCGTACAGCCGGAGATAAAATTCCTCGGCCCAGTTTTCCTTCATTTCCGTCAGGAACAGCTCAAAACCCAGATTGCTGTCCAGGGTGACGGGGCGCAGCTCATTGCTGAACTTTGCGTAGACGGTCCGGCCGTTGAGGAGCAGCTGCTCCTGGGCATACTGGTCCGCGGTGAGCTGGACGCGGACGCTGCCGTCTTCATGGGGGATGACCTCGGCCGAGATGGAGAAGGTCTGGTTGACCACCAGGACGGTCAGGGTCTTTTCCACATAGGTGACGCCGTTGACATGGGGGCTGCGGTAATGCAGGGTGTTCTCCCCCTCGTGGAGGTAGAGGGTGCGGCTGTCGGGGGAGGCGGGGATGTCCGCCACCTTCAGCTCCACCTGGCGTTGGGTGTAGTCGCTGAGGTTGTAGGTGGCGGTGACCACCTGGTCCGGATTGTCCTCGCACCAGACCTCAATGGGCTGGTAGGTCAGCAGGGTGGGCGCTTTGGGATTGCACTGGCCGAACTGGAAGGTCAGCGTGCCGCCGGTGGAGCCCGTCATGCCAATGGTGAGCTGGGCGGTCTCGGCGGTCAGACCCTCGCTCCGGACAGTCTCGCTGTAATATTTCTGCGTATAGCCGTTGGGGTAGAAGTCTGTCAGGAACGGCCCGTCGTCCATGTAGAGCGTGATGGGATCGTAGGTCTCGTTCTCCTCCGTGATGCCCGTGGCGTCCCGGACGCTGCCGTCCAGGCATACCAGGTGCAGGCGGGGAACCACGTACAAGCGCTGGCCGTAGAGAGATACGGTAATGGGGTAGTAGAGGAGGTTTCCGATTACTTCCTCCCTGGTGAAATAGTACCGGCTTCCGGACAGCTCCTCGGTGCCGACTGTCAGGTATGCGTAGGAGGCGGTGTAGTCTATGTCGTCGTAGCGGAAGTCGCTGGGCTGGCCGGCATTTGTGTTCAGCTGGATAGGGATGCGCAGGCCGGTAAGGGTCTGAACGACCCCCGCCTGAGCGGCCCCGTTCTTCTTCTCCAGGGCGGCGTCCACCTGGTTTCCATACTGATCCACGGGCGGGCGGAACCAGACCATGTAGTTGTTGGCGCTGCCTGTGGCCACCTTCATGTCGAACGCTTCCAGCGCCTCGGGCGTGACGGTGAAGCTGCCGTCCACGGCGGCATCCACGGCGGCGTTCCAGTCCGGCACGGACATGGTGAAGAGCGTCATGGAAATCGTGCCGTAGACCTCGTAGGAGGGCGTCCAGACTTGAGTATTGCCTTCCGTATAGCCCGTAAAACTGACGGTCCCGTCTCCCACGGCGGCGGAGGTGGCGGCAGCCTGGCGGTAGCTCCCTACCCGGATGGGCTCTACGGTGCCTTTGTTCTCGTCAGACTTCAGCCAGAAGATGCTGTAGAGCTCGTTGTGGGTCACGTTGTTTTCCAGGCGCATGACCGCCACGGAAATCATCTGCTCATCGCCCGACGCGCCGCCCCGGGCGGTGGGGCGGTACAGCATCAGGGAGGGGTGGCCGGTAATCACATTGGGGTCGCTGCCCAGGGTATAGCGGGTGGTGACAGCCCCCAGGGAGTAGGAATAGCTCCGGCTGGCGGTGCTTGTGTTGCCAGCCGCGTCCGCCGCGGTGACCGTCAGGGTGGCGGTGCCGCTCTCGCCTGTGGCGGTATAGGCGGTGGTGCCGGAATAGGAGGCGGAGGCGTAGCCCTCCTCCAGCACTTGCTCCTGGCTGCCGCTGTCCCACTGGACGGTCACGCTTTTCAGGTGGGAGCCGTCGGACACCGAATAGGGGACCGACAGGGTGTCCTCCCCGGTGAGGGTGAAGGTGTCGGGCAGGGTGATGACAGGTTCGCTCCAGTCCGCCCGGAGGCTTTGGGAGGTGGAGGCGGAGGCCTGGTTGCCCGCGTAGTCCCGGCAGGTGGCGGAGACCTCCACCGACGTCTGGCCGTTGGCCGGATCAAAGCGTTGGCTCAGATCGGTGCAGGAGACGTGCAGGTAATAGGTATCGCTGCTGCCGGCGGGCAGGGGGAAGGTGGGCTGCTGGGCCGACAGGGTCTTATAGAGCCCGTCGCCGCTCTCCGGCGGGGTGGGACTGTTGGTGATGCAGTACATTACCGCGGCGGCGGTGTCTGCCAGGATATCCAGCGCGACCTCCTGCTCGCGGTCCACACCGGAGCCGTCCGCCTCATCGGTTACGGTGAAGGGGAAGGTGATGGTCTGGGCGGGGCCGTCCGCGCTGACGGAGATGTTTTCCGTCAGCAGGGTCACCGTGGGAGCCGTCACATCCAGACCCAGCTTCTCCACCGGGGTCAGGCTCACGGCGGTGTTCAGAGGATTGCCCGCCATGTCGCCCAGGGTGCTGCCGTCGGGGGCTTTCAGGGAGACGATGCGGATGGGATTGCTTCCGTCCAGGGCCATCCCGTCGGCGGGGCGGAAGAAGTCAAAGGTCAGGATGGTGCTGGTGCGCACGTCGTTGACGTTGTCCATGGCGTAGGATACGCTGCTGAGGCCCACCTCAATGGGGGTTCCGTCACTGTCCTTCACATTGAGGACGGCCGTGACGCCGCTTTCCTTGTTCAGCTGGGCGTAGCTCTCAGCCGTACACAGCCCCACTTCTTCATTCAGGGTGAGGGTGAAGGCCAGGTAGTCCCCCGTGCCGGCCCAGGTGGCGGAGGGGGTGATGTCCTCCGGCCAGTCGCCGTTGGTGTCGGCCTGATAGCCCTGGGTCATGTTGCCCGCGGCGTTGAGCCGGGTATAGCCGGGGGTCACGTCGTCCAGATAGAGCCGGCTTTCCAACTCCCGGCTGGCGGTCCAGCTGAGGGGGTTGCCTGCCAGGTCGGTGATCTGGCTGTTGACGGTAAAACTGCCCACGTTCAGGGGTGCGCCCTTCTCGTCCAGCAGCTTCAGATCATAGCTGCCGCCCATCCAGGCCTGCTGGCTGGGGCTGACGCTTACCACTGTGTAGTCCATGTTCTGCCCACTGGGCACGGTGTAGGAGAAGATCAGCTTGTTCTCTTTGAGAGAGGCCAGCTGGGTCTCCACCGTCCGGTCGGTGCTCTGGCCGGTCTGGGTGCTGATAAGGGGCAGGGTGAGGGTCAGATCCTGGTTCACGCCACCGGCGAATCGGATCGGCTCGCTCATTTCCATGGTGAGGTAGAGGGTCTGCCCGCCCTTGTAGGCGGTGCGGCTTATTTTCTCACCCATTTCATCGCTGAGGTAGATTCCGGTGAGGGTGGGCGCTGTCGTATCGGAGAGATAGATGTAGACCTTGCTCACCTTGGAGCTGCCGCAGGAGCAGTCGGTGGCGCCCATGCGGAAGCGGAGGTTGCTGCCCCCGGAGGTGAGCACGCCGCTGCTGGTGTAGGTGCGGGCCACCCCGTCCGGGTCGTTGGAGCTGTTGCTCACCTTCACAATGGGGGAGGTGTTGTAGCCGGCATACAGATAGGCCTGGGCCCGGTCGGTCAGGTCATTGTGAGAGCCTATATGCATATGCCGGTCCGCGGTCAGCGAGGCGCTGACGGTGGCGGTGATCTGCATGGAGGAGAGCAGCGCCTTCATGGTCTCGCCCATGTCGGCCCACTGGTAGGTGGTCCACCACTTGCGGTTCTCACTGTGCATATAGGTGCTGGCGGGGTTGAGAACCGTTTTGTCTCCGCCGCTGACGCTGACAGCGTTCTGCTCCGTTGTCAATTCGGTAAAGTGGCCGTCCACGTGCAGACCGTTTGCAGTCAGCACATTGGTGCGGATAAAGCTGCTGTCATTGGCCGCCTGGGCGGGAAGCAGGTAAGCGCCCGCCACGTCGGGCGTATAGCTGGCTTCCGCCGCCCCGGCGGGCAGCGGCTCCACCAGGGACAGAATAAGGCTCAGTGCCAGGAACAGACCGAGCCCGCGCCTTCTTCGTTTCATTCCTCAAATCTTCCTTTCTCTTGCTGCTTGCTTCGCTCTATCCAGCGGCAGAGCCCTTCCGACAGCGTTTCCTCGGTCCATTCACCCTGCACAAAGTAATCGGCCCGCAGCCGGTAGGCTTGCAGGGAGAAATCCAGGTCGCTGCCCCAAATGAGGGCGCAGTTGGGACAGAGGCGGCGCAGGTGTTCGGCGGCATTCAGCCCTGCGACTCCGTCCATGGACAGCACCACCCCGTCCGGCGGGGAGGCGCGCATGGTGTAATAGAAGCCTTCCAGATCCTCCGGGGCCTCCAGACATGGGAAATATCCCATGCGGGCCAGATACGCTCCCAGCTGTCTGCACAGCCATATCCGGGTGTCCGGCGAACGGCACAATACCGCGACCCGGTGCATACCACCCCTCCTTTCTGAAACAGCAGAGGCCCTGCGGCCCTCTGCACACTGACAGGACTATGGTATGCTCAGTCAATTGGGGGGACAAGACATCTGTCCCGAACTGTAATTTTCTGTCCCGAATTGTAGGCAGGGATAAAATAATTTGCTATATTATTATCATAAAGCAAGCTGCGGCCCGGCGGCCGGGCCGGAGAGGAGGGGCAAAATGCGTCTGGCTGTGGTGGACGACAATCCACAGGATCGGGAAGAACTGATGAGCTGGCTCAAAACGGCGCTAGCTCAGCGGCGGAAGCCGGCGGAGTGCCTGGAATTTTCGGATGGAGCCTCCTTCCTGGAGGCCGCCGGACAGGATCACTTTGATTTGGTTTTTCTGGATATCTATATGGAAGGGATGGACGGCGTGACCGCCGCCCGCACGCTGCGGAGCTTTGATCCGGACTGCGTCCTGGTTTTTACCACCACGTCCACAGACCACGCGCTGGACGGCTACCGGGTGCGGGCGATCCAGTACCTGGTCAAGCCCTACCGGATGGAGGAGGTGGAGGAGGTGCTGGAGGAAGTGCTGAACCGCCTGCCGCCGGAGGAGTCGGTGATCCGACTGCACGTCGGCCGTCAGGACCGCCTCCTGGTGCTCCGGGAGATCCTGTGGGCGGACCATTTCCGCCATCAGATCCATATCCACCTGGGGGATGGGACTGAGGCCGCCGTCCGCATGACGTTTGGAGAATTTACCGATCTGCTCAGGGAAGAACGGAACTTTCTGGTGTGCGGCCGCGGTGTGCTGGTCAATCTGGAGCATGTCCGGGATTTTGACGGCGCCTCCTTCCTGCTGGATGACGGCACGCAGGTGCCCGTCAGCCGCAGCAGCAGCGAAACTGCCCGGGCGGCCTTCGGTGAGTTTTTATTTCAGAGGAGGCTGTCTCAATGAATCAGCTCTTGCGTCCCACGCTGGAACTGGCGGTGGTCTTTCCCGCGGCGCTGCTGTGTTTTTTGGCGTTGGGGGAGCATGTGCGCATCCGTAGGTCCCGGCTGATCTTTCTGAGCATCCTGATCCTGGGGGCGTGGGTTCTGGCAGGGGGATGGATCTGCGGAAGCATGGGCTGGGAAAGCAATGTGATGCTGGTCTTCCTGCCCATTTTTGCCCTGATCCTGCTGCGGCTGTGCGATTTGCCTGCCTGGAAGCCCGTCAGCGTGTTCTTGGGTGTCTGCGGCGCCTTTTCCTGCCTGTCCAACCTGTGCAGCGCCATAGATGTCTGGGCGGTGCGGGGGAATGCCGGCGTCTGGTTTTCCCTGCCGGTCTGCCTGGCATATAATGGGGCTTGCTGGATATTCGTTCTTGTCATGTGGTACCCTGCCACCCACGCCGTCCGGCATCTGCTCCGGGAGACGGAGATGCCGGGCACCTGGTACGCATTCTGGGTGCTGCCCCTGGCCTTTACCCTGCTGAATATCGTCATTCAGCCTGATGCCGGCCGGGAGCTGACGGCTGACCGGCTGGCGTTCCTCTTTTCTGTCATTGAGCTGATGCTGCTGGGAATGCTGCTGCTGTGCTACCTGCTGTTTTATCTGATGGCGCGGGGTCTGGGAAAAAACATGCGCCTGCAGCAGCAGAACCAGTTTCTCCAGATGCAGACCAGCCAATATGAAGCGCTGCAAACGGCCATTGCGGAGATCCGCCAGGCTCGCCACGATTTGCGCCACCATTTTACTGCCATTGATGCGCTGCTCCGCCGGGAGGAATGGCAGGAGCTGCGCAGTTATGTGGACACCGTGGTGGAGAACCTGCCTCATACAGAACTGAATCTGTGCGAAAATCCGGCCGCAGACGGGGTGGCGGGCCACTATGCCGCCCTGCTGCGCCGGGAGGGTGTGCCGGCAGAGTATATTTTGGATCTGCCGCGCCTGCTGCCTGCGGACGAAATGGATGTGTGCGTGGTGCTCTCCAACCTGTTGGAAAATGCGCTGGAGGCCAGCCTGCGCCTGCCGCCTTCCCTGCGTTGGGTCCGGGTCCGGGGGGAGGTCCATGGAGATGCCGTAGTGCTGCTGGAGGTGGAAAACGCCTATACCGGCGAGATCCAGGAAGACAATACCGGGATTCGCTCCTCCAAGCGCCCGGGACATGGCATCGGCCTGCAGTCAGTGCGCCGCATCGCGGCAAAGAATGGCGGCTACTGTAAGTTTCAATATGACGGGAAGGTATTCCGCGCCCAGGTCATGCTTCGCGGAGAGGGCTGATTCTGTCGTATGCGTAAAAAGGAGCGCTGCAGAGGAAACTCTGCAGCGCTCCTTTTGTGCTGTATGGGTTTTATTCAGACGCATAATCCCTTGTTGTGCAGCGGTAGATAGGGGCAAAGCTCTCATCCAGGAAGAAGAATTTGACAGTGGCAGGGTCGCCCTCAAAGGCGGGGAAGGAAAGGGAGATATCCCCTGCGTTGGCGGCCACATTCAGGAAACCGGCGGTGAGCATTCTGCCGCTGCTGTCGTAGAGCGCCGCCAGACAGGTGCCCGCTGTCCGATTGGTCAGGGTGAGCTGGATTCCGCCGGCATCTACCCCGCGGATGACCACAAGGGCCGGGATGGTCTCGGATTCCATTTCATACCCACACACGGTACACACCTTGTGCCGCAGACCCTCGGTGGTCTCGGTGGCCGGGGTCACCGTGATCCAGCCGCTGGCGGTGTGGGCGGCAGTCCCAGTGACCTCCCCGCACTCGCACGCCTTCCAGTGCTGGGCCGCGTCATATTCCCAATCCCCATACATGTGGGTATGGGCGGCGATAAACATATACCCACAGTCATAGTCATAGACTTCTGGGATGTCCCAAAGATTCGTTTCTTCCGCGAAGGGAGAGCCCTCCACCTCTATTGCGCTGTCCGCATCCGCCCCCATCTTTACCACAAAAGGTCGGTCATCCGTACCCAGGATAGTCTGCACCGGTGACCACATTCTCGCCCTCCAGCAGGATGGTAAGGTGGTTGGATCCTCATACGTATCTGTAAAACTGACGTCGGCAGACTCCGACTCCTAGTGGTCAAAACGCGTACCGGCCGATGGAGTGGACTGAATCTCAACCGTGTCACCCTCCTTGTACGATCCGGGACCGTTCAAGACTTGACCACTGTTCACTGCCACCTGATAGCGCGGCACCTCCACCGCGCCCACTGTAATTGTGGCGGTGCCCGTCATTTTATATTGGTCCGTTACGGTAATGGTGACGGTTTGCGCCTCTACGGGCTCCCCGGGGCGCTCATAGACCAGATAGTTGTATGCGTCAATGGACAGCCCCTTCACCTGGGGAGAGAAGCTAACGGTATAGGGGCCGGTCCCGCCTTCGATCATCACGGAATGGCCTTTTTTATAGTTATCGCCCACAATGCCGGCGGGGATGTTGAGGTCCGCGGCGTTTACAATTGCGGGGCTGGACAACTCCTTGGCATACAGGTGGGCATATTTCATCCCAGAAAAATCCACCTGGCCTTCCTCTGTAAACGGGAAGCTGCCTACCGTGGTCGCGTCCTCTTCACTGACTCCGCCCACAGCTTCGATGCGATACTCAAAGGCGGGTGAGATCTGGGTCTGCGCTCCGAAGCAGACGCTGTTTTCACCCTCCAGGGTCATATCGCCGCCGGTTATACTGATGGATATCATTGCACTGTCGGAGGCCCAGAAGTATGCCCCAATGCATAAGTTGTACCGGAAATCTCCGCCCTGCCGCTATCCAGGCCGCCATCAAGAACCCCCGCTGATTTGCTTCCCGTTCAGGGGCGCTGCACCAGTGCAGCGCCCCTGTTTTATTCCGCCTGCCGTTTACACCGCCCCGCATTTGTGGTAAAATAACTTGTTTCGATGGATGGGAGGCATTTTTCGTGGATCATCATCCTTTTTTTGCCTATTTGTCCCGGATGCGGTACATCAACCGCTGGGGGCTTATGCGCAACACCTTTCAGGAGAATATCCAGGAGCACTCCCACATGGTGGCGGTGCTCTCCCACGCCCTGGCGGTGATCCGGCGGGATGTGTTCGGGAGAGAGGCCGATCCCGGCCTAGCAGCCATGGCCGCCCTGTACCACGACGCCCCCGAGATTCTCACCGGCGACCTGCCCACCCCCATCAAGTATTACGACCCGGAGATCCGGGACGCCTACAAGAAGGTGGAGGAATTTTCTGCCGGCAAGCTGCTGGCCATGCTGCCGGATCAGCTGCGTCCCGCCTTCTCCCCCCTGCTGCGGGAGGACTACGACGCCGACACCAAGGCTTTGGTGAAGGCGGCGGACAAGCTGTCCGCCCATATCAAGTGTCTGGAGGAGCTGAAAGCGGGCAACAGCGAGTTCCAACAGGCCGCCCGCCAGACCTTGGAGGCCCTGAAAAGCTACAACCTGCCCGAGGTGGACTACTTTCTGGAGCACTTCCTCCCCGCCTTCGGCATGACTTTGGATGAGATGGGCCGGGAATGACCGGCGCCGTTTTCATAGAGACAGAAGAAATAAAGGAGTTATCAAGTATGAGAGCCATTGTCACCGTTCTGGGCAAGGACCGGGTGGGCATTATGTCCCTGGTGTGCGCCCTGCTGGCCCAGCACAACGTCAATATTCTGGATATCAGCCAGACCATCCTCCAGGACTACTTCACCATGGTCATGCTGGTGGACGCCAGCAGCTGCGACCTGCCCTTTGCCGACCTGGCTGCCCTGATGGAGCAGGAGGGCAAGGACCGGGATCTGTCCATCCGCGCTCAGCGGGAGGACATCTTCAACGCCATGCATCGCATTTGAGGGTGAACCGACATGATTAATGCCAACGAAATCTTTGATACCATCCACATGATCGACCAGCAGCATCTGGATGTGCGCACCATCACCATGGGCATCTCCCTGCTGGACTGCGCCGACTCCGATCCCAACGCGGCCTGCCGCAAAATCTACGACAAGATCACCCGCCAGGCCGAGCATCTGGTGGCCACCGGCGAGGCCATTGAGCGGGAGTTCGGCATCCCCATCGTCAACAAGCGGATCTCGGTGACCCCCATGGCCCTGGTGGCCGGGGCCTCTGAGACCAACAGCTATGTACCCTTCGCCGTGGCCCTGGACAGCGCCGCTAAGGCGGTGGGGGTCAACTTCATCGGCGGTTTCTCCGCGCTGGTGCAGAAGGGGGCCACCAAGGCCGACCGGAAGCTCATCGCCGCCATTCCCGAGGCCCTGGCCCGCACCGACCTGGTGTGCGCCAGCGTCAACGTGGGTTCCACCAAGGCGGGCATCAACATGAACGCCGTGGGCGTCATGGGCCGTACCATCAAGGAGTGCGCCGAACTCACCGCCGACAAGGGGGGCTTCGGCTGCGCCAAGCTGGTGGTGTTCTGCAACGCCGTGGAGGACAACCCCTTCATGGCCGGCGCCTTCCACGGCGTGGGCGAGCCCGACTGCATCATCAACGTGGGCGTGTCCGGCCCCGGCGTGGTACACCACGCCCTCAAGGACGTGAAGGGCCAGCCCTTTGACGTGGTGGCCGAGACCATCAAAAAGACCGCCTTTCGGGTGACCCGCATGGGCCAGCTGGTGGCCCAGGAGGCCAGCCGCCGCCTGGGGGTGCCCTTCGGCATCGTGGACCTGTCCCTGGCCCCCACCCCCGCCATCGGCGACTCGGTGGCCCGCATCCTGGAGGAGATGGGTCTGGAGACCTGCGGCACCCACGGCACCACCGCCGCCCTGGCCCTCCTCAACGACGCGGTGAAGAAGGGCGGCGTTATGGCCTCCTCCCATGTGGGCGGCCTGTCCGGTGCCTTTATCCCCGTCAGTGAGGACGAGGGCATGATCGCCGCCGCCCGTGCCGGTGTGCTCCACCTGGACAAGCTGGAGGCCATGACCTGCGTGTGCTCCGTGGGCCTGGATATGATCGCCGTCCCCGGGGACACCTCCGCCGCCACCATCTCCGCCATCATCGCCGACGAGGCCGCCATCGGCATGGTCAACTCCAAGACCACCGCCGTCCGCATTATCCCCGCCCCCGGCAAGGTGGTGGGCGACACCGTGGAGTTCGGCGGCCTGCTGGGCTCCGCCCCCGTCATGCCCGTCCACGCCGAGAGCGCCAAGGCCTTCGTGGCCCGGGGCGGCCGCATTCCCGCCCCCATGCAGAGCCTCAAAAACTAAGGCACCGGGCCGATGTGGGCATCGGCCCCTACGCAAATGATTCCTGTTTTACGCACAAAAGGCCGCCCACGGGCGGTCTTTTTCAAAAGGAGGTTATCATCATGTCCACTTGTCGTTCTGCCTGTCCTTATGATTGCCCTGAGGGCTGCTCCCTGCTGGTAGAGACCGAGGGAAATGCCGTCACCTCCATCACCGGAGATCCCGCCAACCCCTACACCGACGGCTGGGTGTGTGCCAAGCTGCGTAATCTGCCGGAGGCCATCAACAGCCCCCACCGCATCCTCACCCCCCTCCGCCGCACCGGCGCCAAAGGGTCCGGGGAATTTGCCCCCATCTCCTGGGAGGAGGCCATCGGGGAGATCACGTCCCGCTGGAAGGACCTGATGGCCCAGTACGGAGCGGAAACCATTCTGCCCTACTCCTACGCCGGCACCATGGGCATCGTCCACCGCAACTGCGGGGAGGGCTTCTTCCACGCTCTGGGAGCCAGCCGCCTCAAGCGCACGCTGTGCAGCTCCGCCAAATCCGCCGGGTGGCAGAAGGTCATGGGGGACTCCTGCGACCTGTCCCCCTGGGACGTGGCCCACAGTGACCTGATCCTGCTGTGGTCGGCCAACATTCCCGCCACCCGTGCCCACCTGGCCCCCATCCTGCGCAAGGCCAAGGAAAACGGGGCCAAGATCATTCTCATTGACGTGTACGAAAATCCCTCCGCCGAGCTGGCCGACCAGACCATTCTGATCCAGCCGGGCACCGACGGGGCCCTGGCCCTCTCCATGCTCCAGGTGCTGGACCAGGAGGGCCTCACCGACGAGGCCTGGCTGTCCCAGCACGCCGCCGGATGGGATGAGCTGCGGACCACCCTGGAGGTGTGGGACCCGGAGGAGACCCAGTGCGTGGTGGGCCTGGCCCCCGACGTGATCCGGGAGCTGGCCCGGGCCTACGGCAAGGCCAAGGCCCCCTGCATCGTGCTGGGCAGCGGCTTCTCCCGCTCGGGCAACGGCGGCGAGGCCACCCGGGCCATTGCGGCCCTGCCCGCCGCGGTGGGGGCCTGGGCCAAACGGGGCGGCGGCACCTACGGCGTGTGCTCCTCCCCCGCCCTCATCGACAAATCCCCCATCAAACGGCCCGACCTGGCCGACCCCCACACCCAGGAGGTCAACATCAACCAGCTGGGGCCGGTGCTGGAGGGCCGGGGTGTGAAAACGCCCATCCACAGCCTGTACGTCTACCACGCCAACCCGGCCTCGGTGACCTCCCATCAGAACGCCATTCTCCGGGGTCTGGCCCGGGAGGACCTGTTTACCGTGGTCCATGAGCGGTACATGACCGACACCGCCCTGTATGCCGACATCATCCTGCCCGCCCCCTACATGGTGGAGCAGACCGACCTGTACACCCCCTACGGCTACCGGCAGATCCAGTACGCCCCGGCGGCGGTGCCCGCCCCCGGCCAGGTGAAGAGCAACTTTGAGGTGTTCGCCCTTCTTGCCGCCGCCATGGGCATGGAGGACCCCTTCCAGGGCAGCACCCCCGAGGACCTGTGCCGCAGGATGGTGGAGGACAGCGCCGTGCTCACCCGTGCGGAAAAGGACAAGGTGCTTGCCGGAGAGCCGGTGGTGCTGGATACCCCCTTCCCCCTGCCCATCGAGACGGAGGACGGCAGGGTCCACCTGGACGAGCCTATCATCACCTGGTTCCCGCCCTACGGCGGCAGGGAGCCCTTCCATCTGGTGTGCGCCCCGGCGGTCCACACCCTCAATTCCTCCTTCAACGAGTGCGGCGCGCTCCAGGACCTGCGGGGAGAGATGACCGCCCGGATGAACCGGGAGGACGCCGCCCGGCTGGGCCTGGCCCAGGGGGACAAGGCGGTGTTCTACAACGATTTGGGGGAGATGACCTGCACCGTGGCCCTGGACCGGGCGGTGGCTCCCATGACGGTGGTGGCCGAGGGGGTCTATCCCGGCAAAAATACCGTCAACTGCCTGACCCATCCCCGGCTGTCCGACCGGGGGGACGCCACCACCATGAACGACAACACCGTCTGGGTCCGTAAGGCTTAAGGCTTTTTCCGGGAATTGGCTTTTTTCTCTGGTCAAAGCCCGTCCCCTGGTGTATGATAAAGGCATCGGCCAAATATGGCTTTGTGAAACATAATAAGGAGTGACGTCACCATGATTCAAATCGACACCTCCAACGCCCGTTCTTTCCTGCCCGACAACTGGCTCACCAGCCGTCTGGACGCCCTGGAGAGCGCCCGGCAGAAGCTGGAGACCGGCAACGGCGCCGGCGGCGACTTTACCGGCTGGGTCCACCTGCCCCGGGACTATGATAAAGAAGAGTTTGCCCGCATCCAGGCCGCGGCGGAGCGCATCCGCGCCAACTCCCAGGCCCTGGTGGTCATCGGCATCGGCGGCTCCTATCTGGGCGCCCGGGCCGTGGTGGAGCTGGTCAACTCGCCCAACTTCAACCTGACCCACAAGGACGGTCCCGCCATCTACTTCGCCGGCAACGGCCTGTCCACCGACGCCATGCTGGAAGTGATGGAGCTTATCAAGGATAAGGACTGGTCCATCAACGTGATCTCCAAGTCGGGCACCACCACCGAGCCCGCCGTGGCCTTCCGTATCTTCAAGAACCTGCTGGAGGAGAAGTACGGCAAGGAGGAGGCCCGCAAGCGCATTTACGCCACCACCGACGCCCACAAGGGAGCCCTGAAGGGCCTGGCCGACGCCGAGGGCTACGAGGAGTTTGTGGTGCCCGACGCCATCGGCGGCCGCTACAGCGTGCTCACCGCCGTGGGCCTGCTACCCATCGCCTGCGCCGGTGTGGACATTGCCGCTCTGATGGAAGGCGCCCGGGAGGAGATGGAGACTCTGGCTGTGCCCGGCGAGGCCAACCCCGCCTGGCAGCACGCCGCCGCCCGCCACGCCCTGTACACCGCCGGCAAGAAGGTGGATATCCTGGTGGGCTATGAGCCCTCCTACCGCTTCTTCGGCGAGTGGTGGAAGCAGCTCTACGGCGAGAGCGAGGGCAAGGACAACAAGGGCCTGTTCCCCGCCAGCGTGGAGTTCACCGCCGACCTGCACTCCATGGGCCAGTACATCCAGCAGGGCGAGCGGCTCATGCTGGAGACCGTGGTGCGCTTTGAGCACAGCAACGGCCCCGCCATCACCATCCCCCACGATCCCGACAATGTGGACGGGCTCAACTTCCTGGCGGGTAAGGACCTGTCCTTCGTGGCCGAGCAGGCCATGCGGGGCACCCTGCTGGCCCATGTGGACGGCGGCGTGCCCAACCTGATGGTCACCGCCCCCGGCCGCTGCGCCAAGAGCGTGGGCGCCCTCATCTACTACTTTGAGTACGTCTGCGGCCTGTCCGGCTACCTGCTGGAGATCAACCCCTTCGACCAGCCCGGTGTGGAGGCCTACAAGAATAATATGTACGCCCTGCTGGGCAAGCCCGGTTACGAAGATAAGAAAGCTGAGTTGGAAGCCAGACTGTAAGGCCTCCACAACAAGCGTTTTGCCGCAGGCAAAACCTTGATGCCGGGTGGATTTATTCCGCCCGAGCAGATCAAATCTTTGGGGTCCCCACGGAACTGTAGTTCCGTGGGGCGGCCTATAAGAACAATATGTACGCCCTGCTGGGCAAGCCCGGCTACGAGGACAAGAAGGCCGAGCTGGAAGCTCGTCTGAGCTGAATATAACGGCTGGCCTTATTGTCCTCGGGGACCCGCCGCAGGCGGGACGGCGCTTTTGCGCCGAAGGGCGGCGGGATTCACTTCCGCCGCCCGCAATTCAAAATCCTGGGGTCCCCATGGGAGCGCGCTCCCATGGGGCGACAAGAAGGCCGAGCTGGAGGCACGGTTGAGCTAAAACGGCCCGCCGGTCACAACCGGGAACGCCATCCGTGGGAATTTTTTGTGAACTTTTGCAAAGCGGTTGCAATCCCACGGTAAAAATGGTAACATAAATGCACCAGGCCGGGGTTGGCCCGGCGTACTAAGTAAGGAGTGATAACTATGGTGAGAGTGATCATGGGGGTCAAGGGCACCGGCAAGACCAAGCAGATGATCGAGCTCATTAACTCCGCTGTTCACAGCGAGAATGGCAACGTTGTTTGCATTGAGCGCGGCCCCAAGCTGACCTATGACATTCACTATAAGATTCGTCTGGTGGAGGCCAGCCACTTTGATGTCTGCAACTTCGACTTTATGAAGGGCTTCATCAGCGGCCTCTATGCCGGCAACTACGATATTACCCATGTGTTCATCGACAGCCTGACCAAGATCGTGTCCGCCGACGCCACCGATCACGCGGTGGAGGAGTTCCTGGACTGGCTGAACAGCTTCTCCGAGAAGAACAACATCAAGTTCACCGTCACCATCAGCGCCGACGAGTCTCTGGCTACCGAAGGCATCAAGAAGTACTTCTAAGCAACAAAAACCGCCCTGCTTCGGCAGGGCGGTTTTTTATATCCTGTTACATCTGTTCGTGGAAGGTGCGCTTGATGACCTCCAGCTGCTGCTCCCGGCTGAGACGGGAGAAGTTCACCGCGTAGCCAGACACCCGGATGGTGAGGGTGGGGTACTGCTCGGGATGCTCCATGGCGTCCACCAGCAGCTGCCGGTTCATCACGTTGACGTTCAGGTGGTGGGCCCCCTGGAGGAAGTAGCCGTCCAGAATATGCACCAGGTTGTCCACCCGCTCCCCCTCGGTCTTGCCCAGGGCGGAGGGCACAATGGAGAAGGTGTTGGACACGCCGTCCTGACACACCGCCCGGTAGGGAATCTTGGCCACCGAGTTGAGGGAGGCCAGGGCCCCGTTCTTGTCCCGGCCGTGCATGGGGTTGGCGCCGGGGGCAAAGGGCTCCCCCGCCTTCCGTCCGTCGGGGGTGGCCCCCGTCTTTTTGCCGTACATCACGTTGGAGGTGATGGTGAGCGCGGACAGGGTATGGATGGCGTTGCGGTACAGGGGGTGCTTTTTCAGCTCGGCGGAGAAGTAGGACACCAGCTCCACGGCGATGTCGTCCACCCGGTCGTCGTCGTTGCCGTACTTGGGGAAGTCCCCCTCCACCGCAAAGTCCACGGCGATGCCGTTCTCATTGCGGATGGGGCGCACCTTGGCGAACTTGATGGCCGACAGGGAGTCGGCGGCAATGGACAGCCCCGCCACGCCGAAGGCGGCCAGCCGCTCCACCAGGGTGTCGTGGAGGGCCATCTGGCTGCTCTCATAGGCGTACTTGTCGTGCATATAGTGGATGATGTTGATGGTGTCCACATAGAGCTCCGCCACATAGGACAGCACCTTTTTGTAGTTGCCCAGCACCTTGGGGTAGTCCAACACCTCGTCGGTATCCAGCTGGATGTCGGGCACCACCTTAATGCCCTTTTTCTCGTCCACACCGCCGTTGATGGCGTACAGCAGGCTCTTGGCCAGGTTGGCCCGGGCCCCGAAGAACTGCATCTGCTTGCCCACCGCCATGGCGGAGACGCAGCAGGCGATGCAGTAGTCGTCGCCGTACATGGGCCGCATCAGCTCGTCACTCTCATACTGGATGGAGTCGGTGTCGATGCTCATTTTGGCGCAGTAGTCCTTGAAGCCCTGGGGCAGGTGGGGGCTCCACAGCACCGTCAGGTTGGGCTCGGGGGCGGTGCCCAGGTTGGTGAGGGTGTGGAGCATTCGGAAAGAGCTCTTGGTCACCAGGGTGCGGCCGTCCACCCCCATGCCGCCGATGGACTCGGTGACCCAGGTGGGGTCGCCGCCGAAAAGCTCGTTGTACTCCGGGGTACGCAGGTGGCGCACCAGACGCAGCTTGATGACAAACTGATCGATGAGCTCCTGGGCCCCCTGCTCGTCCAGCACGCCGTTATCCAGGTCCCGCTGGATGTAGATGTCCAGGAAGGTGGACACCCGGCCCAGGGAGGTGGCGGCGCCGTTGTTCTCCTTGATGCCCGCCAGATAGGCCAGATACAGGTTCTGCACCGCCTCCTGGGCGTTCTCCGCCGGGCGGGTGATGTCGCAGCCGTACCTGGCCGCCATATGGGCCATCTCCTCTAGGGCACGGATCTGCATCTGGACCTCCTCCCGCAGGCGGATGCGCTCGTCGGTCATGGGGCCGTCGATCCTATCCAGGTCGTTTTTCTTCTCCTCGATGAGGAAGTCGGTGCCGTACAGGGGCACCCGGCGGTAGTCGCCCACAATGCGCCCCCGGCCGTAGGCGTCGGGCAGGCCGGTGAGCAGCCCCGCCGTCCGGGCCAGGCGGGTGCGCTTGGGGTAGGCGTCAAACACGCCCTCGTTGTGGGTCTTGCGGTAGAGCCGGAAGTGGCGCTCGATCTCCGGGTTGAGCTGATAGCCGTACTGCTCCAGGGTGGAGGTAGCGTTGCGGATGCCGCCGAAGGGGTTGACGATGCGCTTGAGGGGGGCGTCGGTCTGGAGGCCCACAATGACCTCGTTCTCCTTGTCGATGTAGCCGGGGGCAAAGTTGTCGATGCCGGAGACGGCGTTGGTCTCCACATCAATGATGCCCTTCTTCACCTCCTCGATGATGAGGGCCTCGGCTTTTTTCCACACTGCCGCCGTTTTTGTGGAAACAGGGGCCAGGAAATCCCCGTTTCCCGAATACGGGGTGTAATTCTTCTGGATAAAATTACGAACGTTCACCAAATGCCGCCACTCGCCGGTGCGAAATCCCTGCCAGGCGGTGCAATTTACATCAATGCTCATATGCTGACTCCTTTTCTCAGTCCTGAACGCAGGTGCGGTTCAGGCGTTTGTTCCATTGCTCCAGGGCCGCCCCGTCCATGGGGGGCACCCCCTCCAGGGGGTAGGGCAGGCCCAGGGATTTGTACTTGTGGACCCCCAGGGTGTGGTAGGGCAGCAGCTCCACCCGCCGGATATGCCTGAGCCCCTTCAGATAGGCCTCCAGCCCCGTCAAGTGTGCCTCAGCGTCGGTGAGGCCGGGCACCACCACATGGCGGACCCAGAGGGGCACAGCGGCCTGCTGGGCCTGCTCCAGGAAGCGGTCAAAGGCCGCCATGGAGCCCCCGGTGACCTGCCGCCAGCCCTCCGGATCATAGTGCTTCACATCCAGCAGGATCAGGTCGGTGTGGGCCAGGATGGCCCCGTACTCCCCCAGGCCGCAGCCCGCCGTGTCCAGGCAGGTGTGGATACCCGCCTCATGGCACAGCGCCAGGCATTGGGCCAGAAACTCCGGCTGGAGCAGGGGCTCCCCGCCGGAGAAGGTGACTCCGCCGGTACTGCCGTAGTAGGGCTTGAAGCGGACCAGCCGCTCCACCAGCTGCCGTGGGATCATGGACTGGGCCTGGCCGTCCGGGGCCCAGGTGTCCGGGTTGTGACAGTAGCGGCAGCGCAGGGCGCAGCCCTGCAAAAAGACCACCGTGCGGATGCCGGGGCCGTCCACCAGCCCCATGGATTCCAGGGAGTGGACCCTCCCCTGTGTCATAGGGAACCATACCTCCTTTTTTGCACAAAGAAAAGCCGACAATCCGGGCTTCTCTCGCCCAGACGGTCGGCTTTTTACTATCATACTCCATGTGGTAGGCTCCACATTATCCGTCAGTCATATGATATTCTTTTTATAGCATGGACCGCCCCATTTTGTCAAGGGACGGAGAAAGGCAGAGAAAACAAAAAAGACATCCAAACGGATGTCTTTTTTGGTGGTGGAGACGACAGAACTCGAATCTGTGACCCCTTGCGTGTGAAGCAAGTGCTCTACCGGCTGAGCTACGCCTCCATATGGTGACCCGTACGAGACTCGAACTCGTGTTACCGCCGTGAAAGGGCGGTGTCTTAACCACTTGACCAACGGGCCTTGTTGCCCAAGCGGGCCGAACGCTCGGAAAAGGGACCCCAAAAGACGGCGCGTGCCGTCTTTTGGGTCTGGTAGCGGCACCTGGATTTGAACCGGGGACACTACGGGTATGAACCGTATGCTCTAGCCACCTGAGCTATGCCGCCATTTGCACCCGGACGAACAGGGCAAGAGATAGTATATCCGAAGTGTCCCGTTTTGTCAACAGCTTTTTCGATATTTTTTCAAAAAATTTCAGGCGGGGGTTTTTAGTCGATCTTGTAGCCTACCCCCCACACGGTTTTGATGAATCTGGGATTGCGGGAGGGCTCCCCCATCTTCTCCCGCAGGCGGCGGATGTGGACCATGACGGTGTTGTTCCGGTCCAGATACTTCTCCCCCCACACGCTCTCAAAGAGCCGCTCGGCGGAGATGACCTGACCCCGGTTTTCCGCCAGCATCCACAGGATATCGAACTCGATGGGGGTGAGGTTGAGCTCCCTGTCGTACAGAGTACACTCATGGGTGGAGCGGTTGATGACCAGACCGTTGAAGTCCAGAATGTCCTTGCTGTCCCCCTTGTCGGCCTCGTTGTAGCGGGTGTAGCGGCGCAGCTGGGCCTTCACCCGGGCCATCAGCTCCAGGGGGTTAAAGGGCTTGGTGATATAGTCGTCCGCCCCGATGGTCAGCCCGGTGATCTTGTCCATGTCCTCCGCCTTGGCGGTGAGCATGAGCACCGGGAAATGGTGGTCCTTACGGATCTCCCCACACAGGGTAAAGCCGCTGATGTCGGGGAGCATCACGTCCAGGATGGCCAGGTCCACCGACCGGCTGTTCACCACCGCCAGGGCCTGGGTGCCGGTGTTGCACTTGTAGACGGTACATCCCTCGCTCTGCAAATAGACCTCCACCAGATCGGCGATCTCGGGCTCGTCGTCCACCACCAGAATGTTGGCCTCCATAGCCATCCCCTCCTTTTGTCTCAATTATACCGGGCCGGTTGCAGTACCGTCAAGCAGGCGGGAAAAATGTCACAAAATCATAAGATAACCGGCCCCTTGTCCCCGAGGGTGACTTTTCCCGCCAATGGTGGTACAATATAAGTCTACAATTCTGATTCTTCCAGAGAGAGGGCTGTTCCATGCACGATGTTGACACCTTACTGGCCCGGGTGGTCGCCCAGGCCAAGGCTCTGGGCATCCCGGTCTCTCCCCGTATCCTCCCCCAGGTGCGCCTCAACCGCCGGGCGGTGACCCGGTTCGGCTGCTGCATCCGGCAGGCCGACGGCAGCTACCGCATCGAGCTGGCCCAGCGGCTGCTGGAGGCCCCGGAGGAGGCCTGCCTCCAGACCCTGGCCCACGAGGTGCTCCACACCTGCCCCGGCTGCCGGGATCACGGCGCCCGGTGGAAGTCCTACGCCGGGCAGATGAACGCCGCCTACGGCTATGCCATCTCCCGGACCGGCACCTGCCAGCAGCTGGGGGTGGAGGATATCCGTCCCATCCGCCATCTGGTGGTGTGTACCAAGTGCGGGCGGCAGTTTCCCCGCGCCCGGCGCTCTCCCCTGGTGGCCCACCCGGAGCGCTACCGCTGCGCCTGCGGCGGCGTGCTGCGCCTGGCGTATTAGAATGGAGGGAAGGCTACGAAAAAGCATAGCAAGGCCGCCCTGTTCAACCGCATTTTCTCCATCGCGGGTCTGAGCATCGGCGGCGTCATTCTCATTGCTCTGGTGGTCCATGTGACCCGCACCATGGACCTGCGGGCCTTGGTGGCCCAGGTGCAGCCCGGCTGGCTGCTGCTGGCCGCCCTGTGCATCCCCTTCAGCGAGAGCGTGGACGCCATCCTGTTCTACGGCATGGGCAGGGCCGCCGGCTGCCCCATGAAGCTGACCGGCTGCTTTGACGCGGCCTATATCGGGGAATTTTACTACAAGCTGGGCCCCGCCGGGGCCCCCATCCAGCTCAAGCTGATGTACGACGCCGGAATGTCCGCCACCTACACCGCCTCCATCTACACCTGGAAGGCGGTGGCCAACACCATGGTGTACACCGGCTATGCCGTGGCCGCCCTGGCCTATGAGCTGATCTGGCGGAAGGCCAGCCTGGGCCCCGCCGTGGCGGGGGCGGGGGTGCTCATCGCCCTCTACCTCTTCCTGTGCGGCCTGGCGGTCTTTACCGCCCTCCGTCCCGCCCCCATCCAGCGGCTCATCCGCCGTATTCTCACCTTCCTGTCCCGGCACTGGAAGGTGATGGCCAAAGAGGGCATGGTGGACAAGGGCATGAACAAGGTGGAGGAATTCTGCCAGCAGCTGGGGGCCTTCCAGGGCAACAAGCGGCTGCTGATCTGGCTGTACGCCGGGATGTTTGTGGAGCTCACCGCCCTGTTTTCCATTCCCTTCTTCCTCTACCGGGGGCTGGGCCTCACCGGCTTCTCCTTCTGGGAGCTGGTGATGGTCCAGTGTCTGGTGATGGTGCTCTCCCGCATCATCATGCTGCCCGGCAACGCCGGAGGCGCGGAGGGCAGCTTCTATCTGTTCATGGGGCCCATCTTTGGGGAGCATCTGGCGGTGGGTATGGTGCTATGGCGGTTCGCCTCCTTCCTGGAGGTGCTGCTGCTGGGCGGAGCCTGGTCGGTGGGCCGGTTCGCCAAGCGCTCCGCCGCCCGCCATCACGCTCAGGAAAAGGAGGGGCCCGCGTGAAGGGAAAATACACCCGTCTCAAGCTGAAAATGCTGCTGGTGGTTATCGTGGGCACCCTCATCGCCGGAGCCGCCGGCATCTTCCTGCTGGAGGTAGTGGTGGACGGGGTGCTTCAGGACCCCTTCGCCCGGTTCTTCCTGTGGGCGGCCCAGACCCTCTTCGGCCAGAGCCCGGAGGAGGCCGCCCGCCTCTACCAGATCCTGATCCGGGACAACAAGCAGGAGATCCTCACCATCTGCATTATGGTGCTCATGCTCATCGCCTTCTATCTGGCCATGGGCCGGTTTACCCACTGGCTGGAGGACATCCGGGCGGCCACCCGCCGCCTGGTGGAGGAGCGGGAGGACCCGGTGGTCCTGCCCCGGGAGCTCTCCCCCATTCAGGACGACCTGAACGCCATCCGCCGCCAGCTGGCCGCCCGGGAACGGGCCGCCCAGGAGGCGGAGCAGCGCCGGGGAGATCTGGTGGCCTTTCTGGCCCACGATCTCAAGACCCCCCTCACCTCGGTGGTGGGCTATCTCACCCTGCTCCACGACGACCCCGGCCTGGACATGGAGCAGCGGGCCAAGTTTACCGGCATCGCCCTGGACAAGGCCCTGCGGCTGGAGGAGCTGCTGGGGGAGTTTTTCGATATCACCAAAATGGACCTGGACAGCGGCGCGGGGGAGAAGGTGCCCATTCAGCTGTCCATGCTGCTGGAGCAGCTCTCCGATGAGTTTTACCCCCTCTTTGCCGAAAAGAACCTCACCTGTATGCCCGACATCCAGCCCCATCTGGTGGTGCGGGGGGACCCGGACAAGCTGGCCCGGGTGTTCGACAACGTGCTGCGCAACGCGGTGAGCTACTCCATCCCCGGGGGCACGGTGGACGTGGTGGCCAAGGCCATGGGCTCCTACACCGAGATCACCATTCAGGACGAGGGCCTGGAGATCCCCGAGGGGGAGCTGGCCAACATCTTTGAGAAATTCTACCGGCTGGATGCCGCCCGCTCCACCCGCACCGGCGGGGCGGGGCTGGGTCTGGCCATCGCCAAGGAGATCGTGGAGCTCCACGGCGGCTCCATCCGCTGCGAGAGCAACGGCAAGCTGACCAGCTTCATCATCTCCCTGCCGCTGTACCGAGGAGGAAAGGCATGACACTGGAAGAGACCGCCCTGGCCCGGCTGACGGGCAACCGGCTTTTATACCTGGATATGCTGGAGGTGCTCCGCCGGGGGACCGCCCAGGTCCGCCGGGCGGGGGAGGACGGGGTGCTGCTCTACGATCCCCCCAGCGAGGTATGGTTCGTGGACGCCGCCACCCCCGCCGCCCTGGAGGAGATGCTCCCCCTCATGGAGGGGTGTACCATCCTCACCGGCCATCAGATGTGGTACAAGGACAAACTGGCCGCCCGCTTCGGCTTTCAGACCGAACAGATCTGCCGCCAGTCGGCCTGGCTGAACAGCCAAATACCCGCCGTCCCCCCTTTCGGCGGGGAGATCCGGCGGCTGGACCAAAGCTGGGCGGTGTGGACCGAGGAACACTACAGCCACTCCTTCGGCGGGGTGGCCTACATGGAGGACGCCATTGACCGGGGGATGCTGGGGGCCTTTGTGGACGGACAGCCCGCCGGGTTTATCGCCACCCATGTGGAGGGGTCCATGGGGATGCTGGAGGTGCTGCCGGAGTATCGCCGCCGGGGCATCGGAGAGGCTCTGCTGCTGGCCATGACCGCCTTTTGCATGGAGCAGGGGCAGTACCCCTACGGCCAGGTGTTCACCGACAACGAGCCTTCCCTGGCCCTCCAGCGCAAGGTGGGCATGACCTTGTCGGAGGAGCTGCTGTTCTGGCTGTTCTAACAGGCACAATGAACACATCCACCAGCGAAGCTGGTGGTTGTCACTATGCGGGCATAGCCCTTTGCTCCTCGCGGACGCGTGCAACGCGTAATACGATTCTGTCAGTTGCGCAAAAATCGTTCTATCTCAACTAAATTTATCTCCTAATCGTACTTCTATCTACCCTTTTTCTTATTTTCTTCTTTTTGTTGCTTGTCATTTTATAATTTTCATACTAAACTATCACTTGTCATTCATCTTTGAATGTCCTCCCTTTGCTATTTCTAGTGCAGTTGGCAGACCGCACTTCAAATTATAGCAAAGGGAGTTTCTTTAGCTTTTTCATCGCCATAGGCTTTTTTGAACCACTCGCCTAGCGAGTGGTTTTCTTTATACAA
>DWXO01000102.1 GCA_019119165.1 Candidatus Flavonifractor intestinigallinarum
TCCCTTTGCTATTTCTAGTGCAGTTGGCAGACCGCACTTCAAATTATAGCAAAGGGAGTTTCTTTAGCTTTTTCATCGCCATAGGCTTTTTTGAACCACTCGCCTAGCGAGTGGTTTTCTTTATACAAAAAGACCACAGACGGCTGTCTGTGGTCTTTTTCTGCATTTATGCCTCTGCGCCGTGGGCGATGGGCCCGAAATCCTGGAAGGGCAGGATCACCCACAGGGCCCGGCCCAGCACATACCGCTCGTCCACCGTGCCCAGGGTCACGTCCCGGCTGTCGGAGGAGTGGTTGCGGTTGTCGCCCATGACGAAGATGGAGCCCTCGGGCACCACCACGTCGGTGAGGGTCTCCCCGCCGGGGCGGCGCATATTCTCCTCCGGGTTGATATAGGGCTCGTCCAGCACTTCGCCGTCCACGGTGACGGTGCCCGCGTCGTAGTCAATGACCACGTGCTGGCCGCCGGTGGCGATGACCCGCTTGACGATGGGGCCCTCGGAGGCGTCAAATTCCTTGGTGAGCACCACCACGTCTCCCTGCTTGGGGGTATAGCCGATGCTCTGTAACAGCAGCAGGTCCCCGTCGTGGAGGGTGGGATACATGGAGGAGCCCACCACGCCGATGATGCGCCCCACAAAGGTGAAAATCAGGATCAGGGCCACCAGCACCATCACCAGGGCCTGTAACCAGAAGTAGAGGTCCACCTTCAGGGCGTCCTTCCCCTCCAGCTCCTTCTCCTGGGTCTTTTCGTTTGCCAATGCCATCAGCTCCATACGCTTGGAATATGCCACATTATAGAGCTTGCCGAAAAGGTCTTTTCGGCAAGCTCCAGCACTTTTTGAAGGTTCAAAAAGTGTTTGACTGGACGCGAAAGACAACCCTGACGGTTTTCTTTCACACTATCTTTCCCTCCGAATCCTTTAGCCGGAGCGATTTTCGATAGATTGATTATAGTAGCAATTTCCCCCGATTGCAAGGGAAATTCGCGTCAGCGGCCCTCCTGCCAGGCTCTTTCCCGGCTGTGGCAGGTGAAGAGCAGGATCTGCCGCTCCTCCCCCAGCTCCTCCAGGCACGCCAGAGCCAGGGCCATGCGGCTGTCGTCAAAGTTGGCCAGGGCGTCGTCCAGCACCAGGGGACAGGGCTCCTCCTGAGGCAGCACCAGCTTGCAGGCCGCCAGCCGCACCGCCAGGTAGAGCTGGTCCGCCGTCCCCTGGGACAGAGCCAGGGCACGCCGGGGCTGGAGGCCGCCCGCCTCCTCGGCCAAAGCCTCAAACTGCCGGGTGAGGGACACCTTGTCGTACTTGCCACCGGTGAGCTTGGCCAGATAGTCCCCCGCCAGATGGTTGAGGGCGGGGGAGAACCGGGCCTGAAGCCCGGCGTGGGCGGCGTCCAGGGCCTTGAGGGCGGTCTCCAGAGCGGCGTACTCGGTCTGCCGGGCCTCCAGCTCCTCCCTGGCCTCCTCCCGCCGCAGCTCCCGCTCCGCCGGGTCCCCCAGGGTGTTCAGCTCCCCCTGGGCCATGGCCAGGCCGCTGCGGAGCCGGGACAGCTCCCCCTCCGCCGCGTTGAGCCGGGCCGCCGTCTCGGCGGGGTCGAACCGGGGCTCCACCCCGGGGTCGGCCGCCACCGGCTCAGGCCTGGGCAGGCTGGCGGCCAGCTGCTCCGCCCCCTCCAGCTTCACCCGTGCGGTGGCCAGCTTCTCCTCCAGCTGAAGGGCCCGGGAGATGGCCGCCGACACCCCGAAGGTATCCTTCACCGTGGGGGCAAAGGGATGGACCAGCTCCAGCAGGGCCTTGCGGGTCTGTTCGTCCTGGGCCAGCAGGGCGTCCAGGGCCTGTTGGGCCTCCTCCCGCTGTTTGGCGGCCTGTCCGGCCACCACGCAGGCCTCCCGGTAGGCGCTGGCCCGGGTCAGGATGGCCTGGGGGTCCTCCGCCTCATAGCGCTCCAGCAGTTCCGCCGCCAGGGCTCCGGCCCGCTTCTTCCGCAGGGCGGCGGACACAAACAGGCCCACGCCCGCCACGGCCAGCACGCCGCAGGCCGCGCCGCCCATCCACAGGGCGGGCAGCACACCGGCAACAGCCAGCACCAGCGACCCGGCGGCCAGCACCAGGGCAACAGCGCCCCCGGCATACAGTCCACCGCAGCGGGGGACCTCCCCCGCCGCCTGGGCGTCCTCGCTGGCCTGCTCCCAGGCCTGGTCGGGGGTCATGTCGGGGAACAGGGGGTCCACCGCGGCGGCAGTTGCCTCCCCCTCCTGGGCCTTGGCCTGCTCCAACCGCTCCTCCGCCTGCTTGCGGCTGGTGTGGAGGGCGTTGAGCTGGTTCAGCTCCCCCTGGGCCTTTTGCAGGGTGGCCTTGTCGGGGGGCGTGCCGTAGCGGTTGAGCTCCCCTTCCATGGCGTCCACCTGCTCCCTGGCCGCCTCCAGGGCGCTCTGGGCCTCCTCCCACCGGCGGCGGCGGGCGGCCATGGCCCGGGCCAGGTGGGCGTCCCGCTCGGCCTGGAGGCGCTTGTGCTCGGTCTGGAGCTTGTCCATCTCCCGGCGGGCCTCCTGGGCCAGCCGGAAGGCCTTGGCCTGACGGCCAGCGATCTCGTCATTCCCGGCCAGCTCCTCCTCCAGCTTGGGGATCAGGCCGGTCTTGTTGTGCTTGCGGCGGTTGAGCCAGTCCCGCAGGCGGCGCTCCACCTGGGAATAGGACACGTCCTCCTCCCCGCTGGAGGCCAGGGCGGCAATGCGGGCCTCCAGGGCGGGGGCGCCGTCGATGGCCGCGCCACCCTGGCCCACAAAGGCCGAGCGCTCAAAGACCTCCCGGGGTGCGCCGATGAGGGTCTCCCCCACGTTGTCGGCGGTGAGGAAGCCCACCGGCTCCCCGGTATCGGTGTACACCGCCTCAAACTTGCCGAAGGGGGTGTTGCCCTTGGGGCCCCGGCGGAGGGTAATCCCCTCCCCCTTCCACTCCAGCTCCACCACGCCCTCCATGGCTCCGCCGTTCCAGGGCTGATAGCGGTTCTTTTCGGCGATGTAGCCCTGCTTGTCCCGCTCTTTGGTGTTGATGCCGTAGAACATGGCACGCAGGAAGGCCGACCAGGTGGACTTGCCCCCCTCGTTGGGGGCCTCGATGATGTTCAGCCCCTCCTTCAGCTCCAGCTCCCGATGGTCCAGGCCGCCGAAGGTGGCTTTCATACGAATGATTTTCATGGGCAGGGGTCCTCCCCGTTTTCCAGCGCCGCCAGGGCAAAGCGGGCGGCCAGCTCGGCCTCGGGCCCGCCCTGGGCCTTCAGCTGGCGCAGGACCAGGCCGGTGAGGGAGTCCTCCCCCGCCCGCTCCCACAGGTCCCGCAGCTGTCTGGTGTGGTCCCGGATGGTGACGCTGTAGTAGTATGGTTGGGCCTGGGCGGTGAGAGCCGCCAGGTCGGGCGGTCCAAAGGACCGCTGGCCGGTGAGCAGGATGCGGCAGCAGTCGCCGCAGGGCTGGGCGGGCAGCACGGCCTCCAGCGCCTGGGCGGCGGTGTCCGCCCCGGTGACGTCGGCCTCCACGATCTCATACCGCCGTCCGGCCAGGGGCACGAACCGGGCGGTCAGGTCGCCGGGGTCGTCCCCCACGGTGACCACCAGCACCCCCTTGTCCCCCGTCTCGTCAAAGCCCCGGCCCTCAGGGCAGCCGGGGTAGGCCCACCAGGTATCCCCCGCCTTCTGCAAGCCGGAGCAGGCATGGATATGGCCCAGGGCCAGATAGGTCAGGCCGCTGGCGGCGATGTCGGCGGGATCGATAGGGCCATAGCGGCCCTTGCCGTCCACGTCGCCGTGGAGGGCCATCAGGTGGATGCCCCCGTCTCTGGGGGCGGTAAAGCCCATGAGGGGGGAGCGGTCGGCCTGGGGGGTGGTGAAGGCCGCCCCGTGGACGGTGCATCCCAGCTCGGGCAGGGCCACCGACTCCACCGACACGGTGGAAAAGATGTGTACGTTGTCGGGCCAGGGGGTATTGGCGTACACCGACCGGGGACCGTAGCAGTCGTGGTTGCCCGGGGCGATGAACACCGGGACCTGGATCTGGCCCAGGGTGCGGGAGAGGGCCTCCACCGTCTCCTGATAGGTCTGGCTGGAGTCCAGCAGATCGCCGGACAGGAGCACCAGATCGGCCCGCACCTCCTGGGCCAGGTCGGCCAGCCGGTCCAGCAGCTGCCGCTGCTCCTCCCGCCGCTGCCTTGCCTTGTCCGGGGGCAGGGCGGCAAAGGGGGCATCCAGATGAAAGTCCGCCCCGTGAATGATGGTCAGCATGGTGATATATTCCTTTCCAACAGGATTCCAAAGGGGAGTGCGGTCAATCCCGCAGGTCCAGCCGCTCAATCCCCACGCACTTGCGGGCGTCGGTATCGATGGAGAAGAGGACGCTCTCCAGCTTGCAGGGCCCCTCCGCCTGCTCAAACCGCCGGGGCAGGCCCCCCAGGAAGCGGTTGATGGCCTGCTCGGGCTTGACCCCCAGCACGCTGCGGGCGGGGCCGGTCATGCCCAGGTCGGTAACGAAGCCCAGACCCTTGGGGAGCACCTGGGCGTCGGCGGTGGGCACATGGGTGTGGGTGCCCCACAGGGCCTGGACCCGTCCGTCCAGGTAGTAGCCCATGGCTCCCTTCTCGCTGGTGGCCTCGGCGTGGAAGTCCACCAGCACCACGTCCACCCCCTCCATCCGTTTCAGCACCTTGTCGGCGGTGGTAAAGGGGTTTTCAAAGTTGCTGTCCATCTCGCACCGGCCGATGAGATTCATCACACCGATCCGCACTCCCCTGGGGCCGTCGTACACTCCCCAGCCCCGGCCGGGCACCCGGTTGGTGTAGTTGGCGGGCCGCAGGGTATATTTGTCGTCCTCCAGAAAGTCGGCGATCTGGATGCGGTTCCAGGTGTGGTTGCCCAGGGTGATCACGTCCGCCCCGGCGTCGAAGATGTCCCGGGCCTGCCGGGGCAGGATGCCCACGCCGGAGGCGTTCTCCCCGTTGACCACGGTAAAGTGGACCTCATGGAGCTTCTTCAGGCTGCGGAGGTGACGGTTCAGGTAATCCACGCCGCTCTCCCCCACCACATCGCCTACCGCCAGCACGTTTAAAATCATAGTCTGCCTCCCTCTGTCTGTTTACGCATTGCTCTTATTATATGTGATTTTGGGGAAAAGGGCAATTCCTCTTTCCCCCCGGGAAAGGCAAAAAAGCACGCCGGGCGGCGTGCTTTTTTGTCATTGCTCTTTCAGGCCCAGCAGCACCTGACCGGCGGAGCGGGCGAAGAGCCGAGCGGCGGACAGGGCCTCCTGGAGGGTGTTGCCGTGGGTGCCCACCTCCACCAGCAGGGAGCCGGTGGACAGCTCCTGATTGTAGCTAGAGGAGCGGAAGGTCATGGGCCGGGCCAGGGTGGGATAGAGGGTGTTCATGCTGCTCTGGATCTTGCAGGCCAGGGCCAGATTCTCCATCCAGTGGGGGTTGCTGCCGTCCTGACCGTGGCCGATGACCAGCATCACCTGGGCGGTGTCCACCCCGTCGATGACCGTCACCGCCTTGTACACCGTGCCGTCCTCCCCCGCCAGGGCGTCCCGGTGGACGTCCAGCACAATCTTGATGGAGGGATACTGCTCCAGATACTTCTGCACCGTCTGGGCAGAGCGGGTATAGGCCCCGTTGTACTGGGGGTAGTCGTGGACGGTGCGGTCGTGAATGACCGACAGACCCATCTCGGTGAACACCCGCTCCATCTCGTCCCCCACCCGCAGCATATTGTCCTCCTCCTCCAGGGTGCGGGCCACCCCGCCGTCGGGGGTATACACGTCGGTGCCATCTGGGGTGTATGCCTCGGTGGTGTGGGTATGGATGATAAGGATCTGAGGTCCCTCGGCGGGCAGGGTGATGTTCACAGACGCCTGAGCCGCCGCCTCCAGATCCACGGACTCCCCGGTGCGGTTATAGAGATACAGGCCACCCGCCACATCGTAGCCCTGAGGACTGGTGGGGATCAGGGTACGGGCGATGATATCCGAAGGCGCGGTAGTAGTCTTAGGCTCTTCCACCAGGTCGTCGTGGTCCTGGGCCGGCTGTCCCGCCGGCAGTTGTATTTCCTCCGGCACCTCTTGTCCCAGATGCTGGGCCACCGCCTCCTGATTGCCTGCCAGCAGCAGGGACTGGCCCACCGCCAGCCGGTCCCAGCCGTCCAGTTTGTCCAGGGTGTCGCCCCCTGTCTTGCCCAGTTCCGCCGCCAGAGCAGTGGACACAAAGGCCCCGCTCTCCCCCAGGCTTTGCAGCGCCCCCGCGCCCCCGCCGCACAGAAGCAGCAGCCACACCGCCAGGGTGGCCAGGAACAAAGCGGCACTCCGGCGGAACAGTCGTTTCCATAAGATCGGCCCTTTCATATCGCACCATCCTCATCTGTAATGTGGGATCCTTTCGGTCCCTTCTACCCTATGCGCCCATTCCTCCGGGTATGCCTTGTCCCAAATCTCACCGGCGGTGGAAATTATTTTGACTGTCAAAGGATTCCCTTGACATTTTTCTACAATCCGGTATAATTCAGTTGCGAAACAAGCCACGCAGAAGGGAGGCCCTCAGTGGAGTATTCCAGCGAAATCATCAACCATTTTCTTTCCGACGTCTTTGGCGATATCCTGAAGCGGGAGGAGTCCACCCTGGCGGCAGGGGACCTGTCCCTGCGGGAGGTCCAGCTCATTGACGCCATCTGCCGCACGGTGGACGAGGGAGGCGACAACCGCTCCACCGCCATCGCCTCCGCCCGGCAGATGCCGGCTGGCACCCTGACCTGCGCCGTGGGACTGCTGGAGAAAAAGGGCTATCTGGTCCGCCGCCGGGATGAGAAGGACCGGCGGGCGGTGCGCCTGCTGCCCACCCAGCTGGGCCGGGCCGCCAGCGAGCAGCACCGGGCCTTTCACCGCCGCCTCACCGACCGGATGCTGTCCGCCCTGACCGATCAGGAGGCCTCCGCCCTGGCGCGGGGCATGGAAAAACTGACCGCTTTCTTCCGCGGCGGAGCCCAGGCTCCGGCGGAGTCACAACCATAAAGATCTGATGAAATGAGGTACATTATGAGTAAGATCGCCATTGCCACTGACAGCAACAGCGGCATCACCCAGGCCCAGGGCAGAGAGCTGGGCGTCTTTGTTCTGCCCATGCCCTTTTATATCAACGACGAGCTCTTTCTGGAGGACATCACCCTCTCCCAGGAGCAGTTTTATGAGCGTCTGGCCCAGGACGCCGATGTGAAAACCACCCAGCCCTCCCCCGGCGACGTCACCGACCTGTGGGACAAGATCCTCCAGGACTACGATCAGATCGTGTACATCCCCATGTCCAGCGGCCTGAGCAGCTCCTGCGAGACCGCCATGATGCTGGCCCAGGACTACGAGGGCAAGGTGTTTGTGGTCAACAACCAGCGCATCTCGGTGACCCAGCGCCAGTCGGTGCTGGACGCGGTGGAGCTGGTGAAGGCGGGCAAGAGCGCCCAGGAGATCCACGACTACCTGGAACGCACCAAGTTTGACTCCGACATCTACATCACCGTGGACACCCTCAAGTACCTGAAGAAGGGCGGCCGCTGCACCCCCGCCGCCGCCGCTCTGGGCGCGGTGCTGGGCATCAAGCCGGTGCTGCGGATCAAGGGGGAGAAGCTGGACTCCTTTGCCAAGGTCCGGGGCTGGAAGGCCGCCAAAAAGGCCATGATCGACGCCATTCACCACACCATGGACACCGAGTTCGCCGGCCTGTCCGGTCCGGAGCAGCTCCACATTGCCGCCGCCTACACCGGGGAGCGTGCCGACGCCCAGGAGTGGCTGGAGGAGCTGGAGGCCCTCTTCCCCGGCTATCCCATCCACATGGACCCCCTTTCCCTGTCGGTGGCCTGCCACATCGGCCCCGGCGCCCGGGCGGTCACCGTGACAAAAGCGCTGGAAAAATAAACTTTATGACAAAAAGGGACGCAAACGCGTCCCTTTTTTGTGTTATTGGGGAATTTATGGCCCATATCTGTCGGTGATGGGAATAATTTAAAAATCATGCACATTTTCTTCACAGTTCCGCCACAATTACCGGGTATCCTAAGACTCGTTCAAAGGAAACCGTAAAATCCACCGGTAAAGGAGAGACCCTGATGTATTACAGTGATTATAACCGGCCCCCCGAGGATCGGGAGCCCGTCATAGAGACCAATCAGTTCCATGTGTATGACTCCGAGCCCCCCAAGAAAACCAAGAAGGGCGGCCTGGGCAAGTTCCTGGCGGTGGGCCTGTGCTGCGCCATCATCGGCGGCGGCGTGGGCGGCGGCGCCGTGTGGGCCATCAACCGCTTTGGCGGCAACACCGCCACCATTTATGAGGGCACCCGCCCCTCCGCCGTATCCCTGGCCAACGTGGACGGCAAGACCGTTCTCTCCGCCGAGGAGGTGTACGCCTCCAACCTGGAGTCGGTGGTGGGCGTCAACGGCAATGTGACCACCAACGTGTGGGGCCAGACCGTGAAGAACGCCGTGTCCGGTTCCGGCTTCGTCATCAGCTCCAACGACACCGCCAGCTACATCCTCACCAACTACCATGTGATCGACGGCGTGACCGACATCACCGTGTTCTTTGCCGACGGCAAGAGCTATGACGCCACCCTGGTGGGCGGCGAGGAGGAGAACGACATCGCCGTGCTCAAGATCGACCAGGGTAACCTGCGGCCGGTGGTGCTGGGCGACTCGGACGCCATCAATGTGGGCGAGGATGTGTACGCCATCGGCAACCCCCTGGGTGAGCTGACCTTCACCTTCACCGGCGGCTACGTCTCCGCCAAGGACCGCTCCGTCACCATGAGCGACGGCACCGTCATGAACATGATCCAGACCGACACCGCCATCAACTCCGGCAACTCCGGCGGCCCTCTGTTTGACAAGTACGGCCAGGTGGTGGGCATCGTGTCCGCCAAGCTGTCCTCCAGCTCCAGCTCCGAGGCCTCCGTGGAGGGCCTGGGCTTCGCCATTCCCATCAACGACGTGAAGGACATGGTCACCTCCATCATGGAGAACGGCTACGTCACCGGCAAGCCCAACGTGGGCATCCTGATGAGCGATGTGGACGAGTCGGCCCAGCGCTACGGCGTACCCGCCGGCTCCGAGGTTCTGGCCATTCTGGATGGCTCCTGCGCCCAGACCGCCGGTCTCCAGGTGGGCGACATCATCACCGCCGTGGGCGATACCACCGTCTCCTCCAGCGACGCTCTGAAATCCGCCATCAAGGACTGCAAGGCGGGCGACAGCGTTACCTTCACCGTCTACCGCAGCGGCGAGACCCTTACCATCAACGTGGTACTGGACGAGGACAATCAGGAGCGTCAGGACGCCATGAATCAGCTCAGCGAGGACTACAACCAGCAGCAGCAACAGCAGTCCCAGCCTCAGCAGGGCGGCAATTACTACTACAACTTCCCCTTCGGCAACTGGTAAGCGTTAAGCACAACCCCCGGCACGCTGAATCCACAGCGCGCCGGGGGTTGTTTGTCTTATGGGCAGGGCGGCGGCAGGTAGCCTGTCCCCGCCGGGCGGCCATAAAGGCCGCCCCTACAAAAGCCCCCTTGACCTTTTCACTGAGTGGAAGGCCAAGGGGCCCCGTCAGTCTGTTGAAAAAGGGGAATCCCACCGGGGCGCTGGCTTTTTGCCTTTTCAAAAGCCCTCGGCAGAGTTTTGCCGCCCGCAGGCGGCAAAACAGGGTGAAAATCTGTTTTTTCCAAGGACATGAGCCTTGGAAAAAACACGGCTCAGTCCGCAAGTGTGGCCTTTGGCCCATAGGCCAAAGGCTGCGCGCGGCGGGCTGCATCCCCTCGAAAAAATGCTTGCATTTTTGAGACGCGTGTCGAGAAAACTCGACACGCGAAACGGGCGGAGCCAAATGGCTCCGCCCGTTTTGATTGGCTGAAATTAGCCCTGGGTGCAGTGGTCGAAGAAGAAGTAGCCCAGAGGAGTATAGTACATACCCTGGATGCCGTCGGCCAGCATATACTTCTGAGTGTAGAAGTACAGGGGGCACAGAGCGTAATCCTGGCCCATGATGATGTCCTCGGCCTCGTGCATCAGCTGCATACGCTCGGCGGGATCGGTGGAAGCCTTGGCAGCCTGGATCTTGGCGTCATACTCCTCGTTGGAGTACTGAGCGTCGTTGTTGCCGCCGCCGGTGAGCCACATATCCAGGAAGGACATGGGATCGTTGTAGTCGGCGATCCAGCCGTTACGGGCGATGGAGTAATCGCCGTCCTTACGGGTCTGCAGGAAGGTGGCCCACTCCTGGTTGTTCAGGGTGACGGTCACGCCCAGCTGGGTCTGCCACATATTCTGCAGAGCCTCGGCAACAGCCTTGTGGGAGTCGTCGGTGTTGTACAGGTACTCAACAACGGGGAAGCCCTCGCCGTTGGGGTAGCCGGCCTCGGCCAGCAGCTGACGGGCCTCCTCGCAGTTGGCCTCGTAGTCGGCGTCGGTGGGCTTGTAGTAGTCGCCGCCCACGGTGCGGAAGTCGTCGCCGGTGGCGCCAGCAGCGTCGTAAACACCAGCGGGCACGAAGCCGCCAGCCTCGACCTGACCGGTCTGGGTGATCTCGTTGACGATGTAGGTACGGTCAATGGCCAGAGTGAAGGCCTTGCGGACGCGAGGATCGTCGAAGGGAGCCTTCTGGGTCTGGTAGCAGACATAGTAGGTGCCGATGTAGTCCACGATCTTCAGGTCGCCGGAAGCCATCAGGCCGGCGATCTCGTCGGTGGGCATGGACTCGATGAAGTCCAGCTCGCCGGTCTTGAAGCCGTTCAGCATGGCGTTGTTGTCTTCCATCAGCTTAAAGGTGATCTTCTGGGGACCCAGGGTATCCACATTGTAGTAGTACTCGTTGGGCTCCATGACGATCTCGGAGTTGGTCACACGGTTGGTCATCTTGTAAGCGCCGTTGGACACATAGGTAGCGGGATCGTAGGTCCACTGAGCGTTGCTCACGATGTCCTCACGCACGGGGAAGGTGGCGGGGAAGGCGCAGATCTCGGTGAAGTAGGGCAGGTCGGAGGTGATGGTGACCTCGAAGGTCTTGTCGTCCACAGCCTTGACGCCCAGCTCGCTGGGCTCCTTCTCGCCGTTGATGATGGCGGTGGCGTTGACCACGCAGTCGATCATGTAGCTGTAGTCAGCAGCGGTCTCGGGGTTGACCAGGCGCTGCCAGGAGAACACGAAGTCCTGAGCGGTAACGTCCTTGCCGTCGGACCACTTGATGCCGTCGCGCAGGTGGAAGGTATAGGTAACGGTGCCGTCCTCGTTGGGAGTCTTGTCATAGCTCTCGGCCTGGCCGTAGCCCAGCTGAGCGTTGTTGCAGGTGCCGTTGGAGCCGGCGGTCTCGCTGCCGGAATCCTCCCAGCGCATCAGGCCCTCAAACATATGGCTGATCATGATGGCGCCGTCGACCGCGCTGTTCAGAGCGGGATCGATGGTCTGGGGCTCAGAAGCGATGTTGACGGTCATCTCAAAAGCGCCGCCGGAAGGAGTCTCGGTGCTGGGAGTGCCGCTGTTCTGAGCGTCAGGAGTCTCGTTGCTGTTGCTGGTGCCGCCGCCGCAGCCGGCCAGCAGGCCGAACACGAGGGCCCCGGACAGAAGCAGAGAGACAAGCTTTCTCTTTTTCATGGTTGGACCTCCATCTTTCTCATTTTTGTATCAATAACGCCTTGGGGCGCGATACACACGGGAATGGTCCCCGGCGCCCGCGCAGCGGGCGCCGAAAGGCCATGGCCTTTCATGCGTTAAAGTAACGCGAAAGTATTATACCACAGGTCAGGTACAGGTGTAAAGAAAATGTTTCAAAATTGTTACGAACTCTTCAGTTTATTTCTTTTGTCTTCGAAAAAAGGCGGCAAATTGCCGCCTTTTTCCAATTTTTCTGCAAATATCCGTGCTTCCCGGCTGACAGCCGCTTAGCCCAGCAGGTGACAGGCCGCGGAATGCACGCTCCCCTTATTCGTCCAGCAGGTGGCAGGCCGCGTAGTGACCGGGCGCGTGCTCCTTGAACTGGGGCACCTGCTGCTTGCACTTCTCCGTGGCGTAGGGGCAGCGGGTATGGAACCGGCAGCCCGAAGGCGGATTCATGGGGGAGGGGATATCGCCCTGGAGCACGATACGCTGACGGCTGCGGCTCACCTCGGGATCGGGCACCGGCACAGCGGACAGCAGGGTCTTGGTGTAGGGATGGATGGGGTGGCGGTTGAGCTCGTAGCTCTCGGCCAGCTCCACCATGGTGCCCAGGTACATAACGCCGATGCGGTTGGAGATGTGGCGCACCACGCTCAGGTCATGGGCAATGAACAGATAGGTCAGGTCCAGGTCCTGCTGCATATCCTCCAGCATATTCACCACCTGGGACTGGATGGACACGTCCAGGGCGGAGATGGGCTCGTCGCACACGATGAACTCGGGGCGCACCGCCAGGGCGCGGGCGATACCCACGCGCTGCTGCTGGCCGCCGGAGAACTCATGGGGATAGCGGTTGGCGTGCTCGGTGTTCAGACCCACCCGGCTGAGCAGCTCCTTGATCCGGTCGGTGCGGTCCTTCTTGTTGGGGCACAGCTTATGGATGTCCAGCGCCTCGCCGATGATCTCGCCCACCGTCATACGGGGGTCCAGAGAGGCGGAGGGGTCCTGGAAGATGATCTGCATCTTCCGCCGGTAGGGCAGCATATTGACCGCCTTGGGCTTGGGGGTCTTGACGTGGACCAGCTGGCCGTTCTCGTCCTTCACCCAGGGGTCCTCGCCCTCAAAAATGGTCTCGCCGTCATAGACGATCTTGCCGGACGTGGGGGGATGGAGCTGGAGGATGGTACGGCCCAGGGTGGTCTTGCCGCAGCCGGACTCGCCCACCAGGCCCAGGGTCTCGCCCCGCTTGATGAACAGGGACACGTCCTCCACGGCCTGGACGCCGGGGCCCTTCAGGCCCTTGACGCCAAAGTATTTCTTCAGGTGGTCCACCTGAACGAGGATGTCATTCTTCTCACTCATGGTCGCCCGCCTCCTTGTTCTCGGTCTCCTGCGCGGGCTTGGTGTCCGCCTGGCCGGCCTTCTCCTTGGCCATCTGCTCCTGCACACGCAGCCAGCAGGCGGAGCGGTGGTTGTCGCCCAGCTCCACATAGGGAGGCATCTTCTGCAGGCAGATCTTCATGGCGTATTCACACCGGGGAGCGAAGGGGCAGCCCTCGGGAGGATTGAGCATATCCACGGGGGTACCCTCGATGGGGATCAGGCGCTCGTAGCTCTCGGCGTCCACACGGGGCATGGACCGCAGCAGGCCCATGGTGTAGGGGTGGCCGGGCTTGTAGAAGATATCGTCCACGGGGCCCTGCTCCACCATCTTGCCGGCGTACATGACGGAGACCTTGTCGCAGATCTCGGCCACCACGCCCAGGTTATGGGTGATGAAGATGATGCCCATGTGGGTCTTCTTCTGCAGCTCCTTCATGAGCTCCAGGATCTGAGCCTGGATGGTCACGTCCAGAGCGGTGGTGGGCTCATCGGCGATGAGCAGCTGAGGATGGCAGATCAGGCCCATGGCGATCATGACGCGCTGACGCATACCGCCGGACAGCTCATGGGGATACTGCTTCATCCGCTTCTCCACGTTGTTGATGCCCACCAGCTCCAGCATCTCCATGGCCCGCTTGGCGGCCTCCTCCTTGGAGACCTTCTTGTCGTGGGCCTTGAGCGCCTCAATGAGCTGGTTGCCGATGGTGTACACGGGGTTGAGGCAGGTCATGGGGTTCTGGAAGATCATGGCCACCTTGTTGCCCCGCAGGTCGATCATCTCTTCCTTGCTCTTGGCCAGCACGTCCTCGCCCTCCAGGGTGATGGAACCGCCCACCACCTTGCCGGGGGACTGGAGCAGGCCGATGATGGAGTAGGCCTCCACGCTCTTGCCGGAGCCGGACTCGCCCACGATGCCCATGACTTCGTCATAGTTCAGGTCATAGCTGATGCCGCCTACGGCCTTAACTTCGCCGGCGGGGGTAAAGAAGGAGACGTGGAGATCCTTCACTTCCAGCAGCTTGCCGGTTTTCTGTTTTTCTTCCATGTTGTCTCCTCCTTTCTTACTTCTTCAGACGGGGATCCAGAGCGTCACGCAGACCGTCGCCGAACAGGTTCAGGCAGAGGATCAGGATGCTCAGGATGATGGCGGGGATGAACAAACGATAGGGATAGCTCTGCAGGCCGCTCAGACCATCGGAGCACATGGAGCCCAGGCTGGTCATGGGGGCGGAAACGCCCATGCCCAGGAAGGACAGGAAGGACTCGGTAAAGATGGCGGAGGGGATCTGCAGGAAGGTGGTGGTCACGATCTGGCCCACGCAGTTGGGCAGCAGGTGGCGCTTGATGATGCGCCCGCCCTTGGCGCCCAGGGCGCGGGCGGCGGTGACATACTCCTGCTGCTTGAGCTGGAGGATCTGGCCGCGGATGATGCGGCTCATGGTCACCCAGTACAGCAGACCGAAGGCGATGAAAATGGCGATCAGGTTGGGGCCCAGAATGGTGACCATGTTCTGGAGGAAGCCGTCGCCCGAGTTTTGGAAGTTCTCCAAAATGGGTTTGAGGGTGGCGCCCAGCAGCAGAATGATGAGCACCTCGGGGATGGTGTAGATGATCTCCACGATGCGCTGCATGACGGCGTCCACCTTGCCGCCGCAGTAGCCGGAGATGGAGCCGTAGATGGCGCCGATGACCAGCACGATGAGGGCGCAGCAGATACCGACGATCATGGACACACGGGTACCGATCATGGTACGGACCATGATGTCACGGCCCTGCATATCGCAGCCGAACACATGGGGGAACACGAACTCGCCGTCGGCGATGCGCTGCAGCTCGTCGTTGGTGTAGCCGAACAGCTTGGGCTTGATGCCCAGCTCGGCCCGCAGCTCGTCCACGTCGCCGCCGCTCTTCACCTGAGCGCGGATCTGAGCTTCCTCGATGCGGCTGAGCTCGCGGCCCTCGGCCTCGGCCTCGGCCCGGGCCAGTTCAATGGCCATCTCCGGGTCCTGGGCCGCCGCCAGCTCCTCCTGGTCCTCCAGGGAGTAGTGCCAGGGGTGCAGGTTGTTGGCGCCGGGGATCACTTCATCATAGCTGTAGGGCACGATCAGGGGACCCACAAAGGCAAACAGGCCCAGCAGGATCACGATGACCATGGCCACCATGGCTACCTTGTTGCGGCGCAGACGGCGCCAGGCGTCCTTCCAATAGGACACGCTCTTGCGGTCCTGGATAAAACTCTCTTTTTCTTCTGCGCTGGCCGGCTGAAAGGCGTCTTCCGGCAGCTTGTTCCAATCCAGGATATCTTCAATATCCGGCTGAAGAGAGCCGAGCACTTTTTTCCGTTTCTCTGCCAACTCAGTTCCCTCCCTTGCTCAGATTGATCCGCGGGTCCACCAGCTTGTACAGCAGGTCCACAACCAGGTTCATCACGATGATGAAGGCCGCCAGGAAGATAGTGGTGCCCATGATGATAGGATAGTCACGGGACTGGATGGACTGGACGAAGTAGCGGCCCAGACCGGGGATGGAGAACACCTGCTCCACCACGAAGCCGCCGCACAGGGTAAAGGCGATCTGGGGGCCCAGATAGGTGATGACGGGGATCAGGGCGTTGCGCAGGGCGTGCTTGAAGATGATCTTCTTGTTGCGCAGGCCCTTGGCCCGGGCCGTCTTGATGTACTCCTGGTTAATGGAGTCCAGCATGGCGGTACGGGTCTGCCGGGACAGATAGCACATGGGGTAGAAGCCCAGGGCGGCGCAGGGCAGCACATAGCTCTGCCAGCTGCCGTCAAATACCGTAGGTAATATCTTAAAGCCCTCAATACCGCCGGTAAAGATCTGCAGCAGAATGGTGGCCACCACGAAGCCCGGCATGGAGATACCTATGGTACATATCACGCGCAATAGGCTGTCCACCCAGGTACCTCGTTTATATGCTGCCAGACAGCCCAATGGGACGCCTACCAAAATGGCCCACACAATGGCGATGATACCGATCTTGGCCGAGATGGGAAACATGGTGGTGATGATGTCCAGCACCGGCCGGTCCTTCTGCATCTTGATGGAGTCGCCGAACTCACCCTGCAGAATGTTGCCCAGGTACTTACCCAGCTGCACGATGACGGGCTGATCCAGGCCGTACTTCTCATTCAGGGCGTCGATGGTGGCCTGAGATGGGGTCTTCTCAGACAGCCAGGGGTTGCCCGGAATGGCGTTCATGAGGAAAAAAGTGAGGCAGATGACGATGAACAGGGTGATCACTGCCATCAGCACTCTTTTCAAAATGTATTTTGCCATTTCTTCACTTCCTATACCAGTCTCTGTTCGTTTTCCGTGAATGCCCCACAATAAACGTCTGTTTATTTTATCGTAATTAACACCTTCCGTCAAGAGTTCTGCCGCCTGAATTTGATGGAATCGCCGTCAAATCTTGCAGCTGTCCTTGCCAGAAAGACACTTTTCTGCATAATTGTCCATTTCATCCTTCGGCATCGGATGCTTTCTTCCCTTGTATCGCCTGCTTTTCGACACTTTTCCTCACTAATGCAATGAAATTCTCTTATAAATATTCATATTTCTGCCCCGCATATTCATTTTAACGGAATTCTTGCAAAACCCCGGCTTTGCATCTTGCCCCACCGTCCGGCTGCAAAATCCATACCAAAAAATGCGCGGACGAATGGGGGGCGCCCCCCATCCGTCCGCGCATTGGTTCGCCGCGGAAGCGGTCAATCAAAGCCCAGGCCCATGTAGCCCTGGGTCTCCTCTCCCCACAGTGCCCCCTTCGCCCGGTCATACCACTTGACCATGCCGAAGGGCTGGAGGTAACTGCCCTGCATCCCGTCCCACTGGGCCGGGGTGCGGACAAAGCACCGCTGGCCGGGCATCCGGGCGGCCAGGGCGGCCAGGCCCCGGGGCATCTGCTCCGGCGGCAGCAGCAGTTCCTTGAACAGGACGCTCTCCTCGTCCAGATACTCGGCGGCGGCGCAGCCCTGGAAGTCTCCCACGGTAATGCGGTAGAGGCCGCCGCCGGTGATCTTGCCCATTCCCTCCTGATAGCGGATCTGCTCCTGGCTGTAGGAGACGAAGGGCAGGCCCGCCAGGGCCTCCTCCCGGATGGCGTTGTACGCCTCCGGCCCAATGGGCTCCACCCCATCCTCCGGGAAGTGGGGGGTGGTCATGCTCCGCAGCAGCTCCACCTTGCGGGTAAAAAAGCCGGGGAGATAGCCCACCATGCCGAAAAATTTGAACAGGCTGGCCTCGGCGGGCACCACAGTGACGCAGTCCGCCCCCCGAGCCTTTAAAAAGTCGTCCACATAGAGCAGAAGCTGCCTGCCGTAGCCCTTGCTGCGCACGTTGGGATCGGTGGCCAGGGCATAGACATACCAGGCGGAGGCGGCGCCGCCGCCGGGCAGGTGGATGGTCTGGGGCAGCAGGGCCAGCATGGAGGCCAGCTTCCCGTCCTCCAGCAGCAGGAGGGTGTCCTCCGGCCGCCAGCAGCATTCATAGAACCAGTCGATATAGCGGGGGTCCTCCCCAAAGGCGGCCCGCCACAGGTCTTTCTGGGCCTGGGCCTCGTCGGGCCGGGACGGACGGATCTCTACCATAGGATCGCTCCTCTCACGTTCAGGCGGCAGGCAGCCCCATCCGCTGCCCAAAAGATATTCTGCCCTAATCTGCCGACATCATATCATGGCACCCGGAAATTGGCAAGGGAAATCCCGCGAACCGGCCCGGAAACAGCAAAATGGGCGGCCAAAGGCCGCCCATTCCCATATTTATTGTTCTTCCACCAGCATGAGGCAGCCGTCCTGATCGTATTTCAGCCGCTGGACCTCCGCCTTGGTGTTGCGGATGATCTCGTCCATGCGGACGCTCTCGGTGACGGTGGCCACAAAGGTGTAGGCCACGCCGTGGCGCTTGGCACGGCCGGTACGGCCGATGCGGTGGGTGTAGTTCTCCATCTCGTCGGGCACGTCGTAGTTGAACACCGCGTCCACATCGTCGATGTCCAGGCCCCGGGCGGCCACGTCGGTGGCCACCAGCACCTTGATCTCGCCCTTTTTGAACTTGTCCAGGGTCTTTTCCCGCACCCGCTGCTGAATGTCGCCGTGGATGGCCTGGCAGGAGATCCCCCGCATCTGCAGCAGTCCGGCCAGCCGGTCGGTCATGTTCTTGGTGTTGCAGAAGGCGATGGCCCGCTCATATTCCCCGTGGGTGATGAGGGCCACGATGGTGTCCAGCTTCTTCTCCCGGCCGTCCAGGTCGATGCGGTACTGGGTGATGTCGGGCTTGGACTCCTCCACCGGCCGGACGGTGATCTCAATGGGGTCCCGCTGGTACACCCAGGAGATGTCCATGACCTCCCGGCTGATGGTGGCGGAGAACATCCCCATGTTCTTCCGGTGCTTCAACTGGTCCAGGATGCGGGTCACGTCCCGCACAAAACCCATGTCCAGCATCCGGTCGGCCTCGTCCAGCACCACCGTCTCCACCTTGTCCAGGCGGACGGTGCGCCGCTTCATATGGTCCATGAGGCGGCCGGGGGTGGCCACCACAATCTGGGGCTTCTTTTTCAGGGTGTTGATCTGCTTGTCGATGGGGGCGCCGCCGTACAGGCATACGGTGCGTACCCCCTCCTTAAATTCGCACAGGTCCCGCAGCTCCTCCTGGATCTGCACCGCCAGCTCCCGGGTGGGGGCCAGCACCAGGGCCTGGACCTCTTCCCGGGCCGGGTCGATGTGCTCCACCATGGGGATGCCGAAGGCAAAGGTCTTGCCGGTGCCGGTGGGCGCCTTGGCAATGACGTCCTTCCAGTCCATAAAGTAGGGGATGGCCCCCGCCTGAACCGGCGTGGCCTGGACATAGCCCTTCTTGTCGATGGCGCGCATGACCTCAGGGGACAGGCCCAGGTCGGCGTAGTTGACGATCTCGTTGACCTGCTCGCCGTTGATTTCCATGGGTACAAAACTTCCTTTCCGTTTCAGTCTGCCTGATTCAAGGTCCCCACAGGCATCGAAACTCCCTTTCGTACCCAACGCCCTCTTTCCCCGGGGCGCGACCTCAAATCGTACCGGAAAAGTGTATCATATTCCAGGAATAAATGCAATCCTTTCACCTGGAGCGACCCTCGGACCGGCAGAAAACCGGCGGGCGGCCATAAAGGCCGCCCCTACAGTGCATTTGCATCTTGGTCTGCATTCTGATAGCATAGGACACAGGAACAGACGACAAAATGAATGTAAGACACGGTGATACTATGGCTAAATTTAAACTGCCCGCCGTTCCCGGCACCACCTCCAAAACCATCCGCTTTCCCAATCAGATTCTGGAGGAAGTAGAGAAAGCCATTCAGGGAACAGACTGCAACTTCTCCCAGTTTGTCATTGAGGCCACCCGAGTAGCGTTGGAAAATCTAAAGGAGGAGGATCATCCCCAGTCCTCCACATAAAAAGGACGCACCGCGGCGCGGTGCGTCCTTTTCCTCTTTATTACGCCCGTTTGGCGGCCAGGGACACCCAGCCGTTCTGCTCCCGGCGGCGGATAATATGCAGGCCGTTGCGCTCCAGGGCGGCCTCCACCTCGCCGGAGCGGGTGTCGATGATGCCGGAGCACAGGAACACCCCGTCCTCGGTCATCCACTCCCCCGCTTTGGCGGACAGGGGCATGATGACATCGGCCACGATGTTGGCCAGCACCAGGGGATAGCGCTGCCCGCCCAGCTCCTTCACCAGAGCCTGATCGGTGAGCACATCTCCCGCCCGGACGGTGTACCGGTCCCTGCCGATGCCGTTGAGACCGGCATTCTCATAGGCCACGTCCACCGCCTTGGGGTCGATGTCCACCGCCACGGCGGAGCTGGCCCCCAGGGCCATGGCGGCGATGGACAGGATGCCGCTGCCGCAGCCCAGATCCAGCACCGGCGCGCCGGGGACCACATACTCCTCCAGCCCCATCAGGCACAGCTGGGTGGAGGCGTGGTTGCCGGTTCCAAAGGTGAGCCCGGGGTTGAGGTACACCGGGGTGCGCCCCTCCGGCGGGGTCTGGTCCCGCTCCCACTCGGGAACAATCCACAGCTTCTCCCCCACGGTCATGGGCTTGTAATACTTCTGCCAGGAATGGGCCCAGTCGTTATCCCCCAGGGAGGCGGTGGTGTAAGGCAGATCGATGCCCTCCATCCAGCGCGCCAGCTGGGCCTTGCCGTCGGCGTCGTCGGTGACGTAGAACTTGACCCGGCACACCCCTTTCATGCGCTCCATCAGGTCCTCGTCCACATAGTCCCAATACTGACGGTTCTGCTCCAGGAAGGTCTTAAAGTCCTCCTCATCCTCAATGGCGAAGCCGGTGACGCCATTGGCGGTGAGCCGGGCACACAGGCCGTCCAGGGCCTCCTCGGTGGTGTCCACCGCCACCTCCAGCCACTTGATATCCTCCATCAGCGCTCACTCCCCATAAAGAAGAGGGCCACGGTGCCCGGACCGGAGTGGGCGCCGATGACGGGACCCACATAGTTGATGATGATGCTCTCCACCCCGAAGCGGGCCTTCACGTCGTCGGCCACCTTCTGGGCGTCGGCCAGGCAGTCGCCGTGGCTGATGAAGATGGCCTGATCCTTCAGGTCCAGCACGGTCTGCTCCATGTGGTCCACCAGAGCCTTCAGGGAGGCGTTGCGGCCCCGGGCGGTGCCCACCTTGATGAGGTGCCCCTCGTTATCCACGTGCATCACCGGCTTGATGGACAGCATGGTGCCCAGCACGGCGGTGGCGGCGGAGATGCGGCCGCCCCGCTTGAGGAAGTGGAGGTCGTCCACGGTGAACCAGTGGCACAGGTTGAGCTTGTGCTCCTCGGTCCAGTCCCGCACCTCCTCCATGGTTTTGCCCTGCTTTTTCAGGTTGGCGGCATACCACACCAGCAGGCCCTGGCCCAGGGAGGCGCACAGGGTATCCACCACATACACCTTCCGGTCGGGATACTGCTCCATCAGCTCCCCGGCGGCGATCTGGGCGGAGTGGCAGGTGGCGGACAGGCCGGAGGAGAAGGCCAGCACCAGCACGTCCTTGCCCTCCTTCAGAATGGGCTCAATGGCCTCGGTATAGTCGGCCACATTGACGGCGGCGGTGGTGGCCATGGCGCCCCCCCGCAGGCGGGCATAAAAATCCGCCGGGTCGATGTCCCGGTTGTCCGGATAGTTGAAGTAAGTCTTATCCTCCATGGTGAAGGACAGGGGGATCACTTCCACCCCCAGCTCGGCCACCAACTCGGCGGTCAGGTCGGCGGAGGAGTCGGTCAAGATCACATATTCTCCCACAGCTCTGATAACCTCCAGTATATCATTCAAGTTTGATTGCAAAAAATCAGTCTTTTTTCTTCTTTTCCTTCTCGGGCTGGGGCTGCCTGGCACGCAGCAGCTCCAGAATACGCTGGCAGGCCAGCTTGTCGGCGTAGCTGCGCAGCGCCAGGGCCAGGGCCAGACCGGGCAGGTCCTCCTCCCCGGCGGTGGGGTCCAGGGACCCGGCGGTCACATCCAGGGCACGGTCCAGCTCCATGCGGAATTGCTCGTACAGCTCCTTGGGCTCCCGCCCCTGGGCCGCCGCGGCCAGCAGCAGGCCGGCGTCCTTCACCGACAGCACCTGCTTGAGGGCGCACAGGGCGGTGAGGTAGGCCAGGTGGGTGCGGGAGTACCGCTTGCCCTCCGCCCGGGGCATGGCTCCATCCTTAATATAATTATTCACCATGGCGGAGGTCAGGGCCTCCCCCTCTCCATAGTGGATAAGCTGCCGGGGCATATAGTTGATAAGCTGGTCCATATACAACCCGATGTCGGGGAAGCCCTCCCAGTCCACCGGCCGCTCTCCCTCCAGCCGCTCCTTCAGGGCACGAATTTCTTCCAAAGGGCCGCCTCCTTCCTGGTTTTGAAAACCACATCTGAACATATCGCCACCATTATACCACATCACTTTCCAGGAAGTAAACCCTTTCAAGTGCTGAAAACAGGCCATTTTCCTCACATAACAGCATTATGTGACTCCCAAATTCCGCCCATCCTGACAGAGAGAGACCGGCCGAAAACTTTCAGGTTTTTTGTGGGGTTTGACGAATGAATAAATATTGCATTTATTTGCATACGGTGTATAATAGGAGATACCTAATTCAAGGAACGCAAAGAGGATCGCGTGAAACGCAATGAATAGGAGAGAATACCAAATGAAGAACTTCAAGAAGCTGGCCCTGATGGGCCTGACCGCTGTCATGTCTCTGTCTCTGCTGGCCGCCTGCGGCGGCGGCAACAGCGGCAGCGCCGAGACCCCCGCCAACAACACCGAGACCCCTTCCGTTGAGAACACCGAGACTCCCGCCGCCTCCGGCGAGTTCACCACCGTGGAGGCCGGCAAGCTGATCATGAGCACCAACGCCCAGTTCCCCCCCTCTGAGATGGTGGGCGACGGCGAAGGCTACGAGGGCACCGGCTATGAGGGCATCGACGTGGAGATCGCCTACGCCATTGCTGAGAAGCTGGGCCTGGAGCTGGTTGTGGACAACATGGGCTTTGACGCCGCTCTGCAGGCTGTGCAGACCGGCAAGAGCGACATCGTCATGGCCGGCGTGACCGTGACCGACGACCGTCTGGAGGTCATGGACTTCTCCGACACCTACGCCAACGGCATTCAGGTCGTCATTGTTCCCGAGAACTCCGACATCGCCACCATCGATGATCTGGAGGGCAAGCTGATCGGCTGCCAGATGGGCACCACCGGCTACATCTACTGCTCCGACACCCCCGAGAACGGCGGCTACGGCGAGGACGCCGTGATCCCCTATGACGACGGCGCCGCTGCCATCCAGGCCCTGATGAACGGCCAGGTTGACTGTGTGGTTATCGACAATGCTCCCGCCCAGGAGTATGTGAAGGCCAACCCCGGTCTGAAGATTCTGGACACTGAGTTCGCCAACGAGAACTACGCCATCGGCTTTGCCAAGGGCAACACCGCTCTGAAGGACGCCGTCAACGCCGCTCTGATCGAGCTGGTTGAGGACGGCACCGTGCAGTCCATCATCGACAAGTATATCCCCGCTGAGGGCTGAGACAACCAACAAATCCGTGTTCAACTGAAAAGGGCGGCCTTCGGGCCGTCCTTTTTCGGGTCGTATTCGGAAAAGGCAAGAAAGGAGAATCTCTGTGAACTGGGCGCAACTCTATGAGTCCCTGGGACAGCAGCTGAAAGACGGCGTGGACTTGCCCTGGTGGCAAGACGCCTTCGTGGGCATTTACAAGGCCTTCTTTGAGGAGGACCGCTGGCAGTTCTACCTGGACGGCGTGCTGACCACCCTTTGGATCACCGCCTTGGCGCTGATCCTGGGTATTGTGCTGGGCGTTGTGGTGGCTGTGATCCGCACCACCCACGATCAGCAGCGTCTGGGACGGCACAATCCTGTCCTGAGCGTACTCAATGCGATCTGCAAGATCTATGTTACCATTATCCGCGGCACCCCCATGATGGTCCAGCTGCTGATTATGGGCTTTATCATCTTTAAAAGCAGCCGCGAATATACCCTGGTGGGCACCCTCACCCTGGGCATCAACTCGGGCGCCTATGTGGCCGAGATCGTCCGCGGCGGCCTGATGAGCGTGGACATCGGCCAAACCGAAGCCGGACGGTCCCTGGGCCTGAACTATCTGGACACCATGCGCTTTATTGTCATTCCCCAGGCCTTTAAGAATATCCTGCCTGCCCTGGGCAACGAATTTATTACCCTGTTTAAAGATACAGCTCTCATCTCCGCCATCGGCGGCAAGGAGCTGGTCTATGCCGCCAAGTCCATCGGCAGCAAAACCTACGACGTCATGTATCCCTATCTGGGTATCGCCATCATCTATCTTCTGATGGTCATGCTCTTCACCTGGCTGCTGGGTATTCTGGAAAGGAGGCTGCGTCAAAGTGATCGACGTTAAAAACCTGTCCAAGTCCTTCGGGGACCATCTGGTGCTGGACGACATCTCCGAGCACATCCACCCCGGGGAAAAGGTGGTCATCATCGGGCCCTCTGGCTCGGGCAAGTCCACCTTCCTGCGCTGCCTCAACCTGCTGGAGTCCCCCACCAAGGGCACCATTACCTTTGAGGGCACCCCCATCACCGACCCCAAGACCAACATCGACCTGATCCGGCGGCAGATGGGCATGGTGTTCCAGCACTTCAACCTTTTCCCCAACATGACCATTCGGAAGAACATCACCCTGGCTCCCGTCCGCACCAAGCTGATGAGCCAGGCCGAGGCCGACGACACCGCCACCGCCCTGCTCAAGCGGGTGGGTCTGGAGGAGAAGGCGGATTCCTATCCCGCCCAGCTCTCCGGCGGCCAGAAGCAGCGTATCGCCATCGTCCGTGCCCTGGCTATGAAGCCCAAGGTGATGCTCTTTGACGAGCCCACCTCCGCTCTGGACCCGGAAATGGTGGGCGAGGTGCTGGAGGTCATGAAGCAGCTGGCCGACGAGGGCATGACCATGGTGGTGGTCACCCACGAGATGGGCTTTGCCCGGGAGGTGGGCAGCCGGGTCCTCTTTATGGACGGCGGCCATGTGCTGGAGCAGAACGAGCCCCACGCCTTCTTCGCCAACCCCAAGGAGCCCCGCACCATCGAATTTTTGTCCAAGGTGCTGTAATCCACGGCGTCCCCCGGTACGAACCGTACCGGGGGCGTCTTTTTGCTTTTGCCCTTTGATTTTGACAAGCCGGGATTTTTGCGCTATAATGGCAAACTATCTTTTCAAATGACCGGAGTACCATATGATGAACCGTAAACAAATCCTTCCTCTGCTGCGCAAGGACGGGCTGTGGCAGGCGGTCTTTCTGCTGTTCACCCCCTTTACCGCCGTGTGGCTCATGCAGTTTACATACGGGGCCAATCCCTTCGCCCTGACCTTCCCCGTGCTGGTGGCCAACGCCCTGTGCGTGGCTCTGCTGTTCTGGCTGCTGTGCGCTCTGGTGGGGCGTATCGCCCCCTGCACCATCGGCATCCACATCGCCGCCGGGTCCTGGGGGGCCGCCAACTGCTTTGTCAACACCTTCCGGGGCACCCCCATCCTGCCCTGGGACTTTTCCGCCCTGGGCACCGCCGCCAGCGTGGCGGGCAACTATCACCTGTTCCTCACCTGGCAGATGGGGGCCGCCATCTTTCTGGCGGCCGCCCTGGTGGTGTTCCTCCACCCGGAGCGGCGCAAGGCCCGGCTGCGGCTCACCACCCGGAAGCGCCTGCCTCTGCGGCTGGCCTGTCTGGCGGCGGGGCTGGCCTGCCTCCTCTTCCTGCTGCCCTCGGAAAAGCTGGAGAAGCTGGGGGTCAAGACCGACGTGTGGGACCAGGCGGGGGCCTACCGCACCGGCGGCTGCCTGGCCGTCTTTTACCGCAACACCGAGTTTCTGGAGGTGGAGGAGCCGGAGGGCTACTCCCCGGAGGAGGTGGATGCCCTGCTGGCGGAGGTGGAGCCTCTGGAGCCGGCGGCGGTATCGGTCCAAAAGCCCAACATCATCGCCATCATGAATGAGTCCTGGGCCGACTTTGAGTCCTACGGCAGCCTACAGCTCAGCGAGAGCGTCACCGACTACATCCGCTCCCTGGACAATGCCATCTTCGGCCACACCTACACCTCGGTATTCGGGGCGGGCACCAGCGCCAGCGAGTTTGAGTTCCTCACCGGCAACACCATGGCCTTCCTGCCCTCGGGCAGCATCCCCTACCAGCAGTATGTGCTGGGCCCCACCGCCTCCCTGGCCTCCCTGCTGAAGGCCCAGGGGTATGATACCCTGGCCTTCCACCCCGGCGGGCGCACCTCCTGGCAGCGCAATCTGGCTTATCCCCAGCTGGGCTTTGACCAGTTCAAGTGCGTGGACGACATGGACGTGGAGCAGACCATGGAGCACGGCTATGTCAGCGATCAGTCCGATTTTGAGCAGATCATCTGGGAGTTTGAGCACAAGGAGGAGGGCAAGCCCCTCTTCCTGTTCAACGTCACCATCCAGAACCACGGCAGCTACACCGCCGAGGACTATCCCGCCCAGGTCACCCTCACCGACCAGCCGGGCAAGTATCCTCAGGCCGAGCAGTACCTCACCCTGGCCAACAAAACCGACCAGGCCTTCCGCACCCTAGTGGAGTATTTCCAGAACCAGGAGGAGCCCACCATCATCCTCATGTTCGGCGACCACCAGCCCTCGGTGGAGCAGGGCTTCCTGGACAAGGCCTACGGCGTCACCCAGGACCAGATGAACATGAACCAGTACATGGGCAAGTATGAGACGCCCTTCGTCATCTGGGCCAACTACCCCCTGCCCCAGGAGGGCCCGGAGATCACCAGCCTGAACTTTTTGAGCCTCTATCTTCTGCGGTACGCCGGTATTGGAGGCACGGTGTACGACGGCTACCTGTGGCAGCTCCAGCAGCAGCTGCCCGCCCTCACCTTTGTGGGCTACATGGACTCGGAGGGGCAGGCCCACAGCCACCTGGAGACCAACGACTACGCCGCCCTCATTGAGGCCTACCAGCAGGTGCAGTACAACAACCTGTTCGGGGGGAGCGGACGGCGAAGTGCCGTTTTCGATCCCTGAGCTGCCCACAAAAAAGCGCGCCGCAGATGCGGCGCACTCAGCCTGTCGAAAAAGGTCACCGAAAGGTGGCCTTTTTCTCGTATTGAGGAAAAGAAAGCGGTATAATAGTGTGGGGGGATAAAAATGTTGGTAAAGAACGCAGAAAATCGAGGACAGCTGGAATTTGT
>DWXO01000103.1 GCA_019119165.1 Candidatus Flavonifractor intestinigallinarum
AGCGGATCGCCATCGCCCGTGCCCTGGCCTCCAACCCCAAGATGCTGCTGTGTGACGAGGCCACTTCCGCTCTGGACCCCACCACCACCCGCTCCATCCTGAAGCTGATCCAGGACATCAATCAGCGTCTGGGCATCACCGTTGTGGTCATCACCCACGAGATGGCGGTGGTGGAGGAGATCTGCACCCATGTGGCCATCCTGGACCACGGCCATATGGTGGAGACCGGCACGGTGGAGGAGGTTTTCTCCAACCCCAAGACCGAGGCCGGCCGCAAGCTGGTGTTCCCTGAGGGGGCCCATATCGACCAGTTCCCCGTGGCCAGCGTGGTGCGGGTGGTGTTCAACGGCGGCTCCTCCTACGAGCCTCTCATCGCCTCTCTGGCCATCGACTGCGGGGTCAAGGTCAACATCCTGGGGGCCGACACCCGCAACGTGAACGGCAAGGCCTTTGGCTCCATGCTGCTGGGTCTGCCCGAGGACAAGACCGAGGCCGCCAAGGCCATGAACTATCTGCGCGCCCAGAAGGACGTAACCGTGGAGGAGGTGCCCGATTACCATGGCTGATCTGCTGCAAAATGAAGAGGTCCTCCGTCTGCTGGAGCTGAGCAAAAACGGCCTGCTCTTCGCCATTTGGGAGACCCTGTATGTAACGGTGATCTCCACCTTCTTTGCCTATGTCATCGGTCTGCCCCTGGGCGTCATCGCCGTGGTGGGTGAGCCCAATGGCGTGCTGCCCCTGCCCCGTCCGGTGATGGCGGTGCTGAATTTTGTGATCAACATTCTGCGTTCGGTGCCCTTCCTCATCCTGATGGTGGTGGTGATCCCCCTGTCCCGTTTGATCCTGGGCACCTCCATCGGTACGGTGGCCACCATCGTGCCTCTGATCGTGGCCGCCTTCCCCTTTGTGGCCCGCCTGGTGGAGGCCTCTCTCCGGGAGGTGGACAGCGGCGTGGTGGAGGCCGCCCAGTCCATGGGCTGCTCTCCCTTCCAGATCATCACCAAGGTGATCCTGCCTGAGAGCCGTCCCTCCCTGATCTCCGGCTTTACCACCGCCTTCATCACCATCCTCAGCTACGGCGCCATGGCGGGTGCCATCGGCGGCGGCGGCCTGGGCTCCATGGCCCTCAATCTGGGCTACCAGCGCCGCATGAATATCATCCTGTGGGTGTCTGTGGTGGTGCTGGTCATCCTGGTGCAGATCTTCCAGTCCATCGGTACCCGGGCCTCGGTCCGGCTGGATAAGCGGATTCGCAGCACAGACCGGAAGAAGAAGCTCAAGACCGACCGGGCGGAAAAGTCCGGAATCCAATAATCATCTGTTTGGACGGGGTGCGCAAACCAAGGGAATGCGCGCCCCGTCCTTTTGTAAAAAGTGACTACTTGACGAACGGGTAAGTGTGGCATATACTAAATGCAACCCAAAGGGAACTGAATAACGCCCCTCAAACGCAATGAAGAGAAGAGTAACCGGAAAGATACGGCACAGAGAGCCCGGTATGGTGGGAACGGGTACGGAAGGTTTCGGTGAAGATGGTCTCGGAGCGGCGCACCGACTACCGTTTGGTATAGGCTGCGACGGGTGCGCCCGTCAGCGCGCGGGAGTATGACTGTACTCCATAAGGCCCCTGTCGCGAGGCATGGGTGAAACAAGGTGGTACCACGAAGCGGAAAGCTCTCGTCCTTGAACATTCTTCAAGGGCGTTTTTTTGTACTCTGATTTGGGTAACACCTGTCAAAATGAAAAGGAGAAATGTACCATGAAGAAGCTTGTCTCTCTGCTCCTGACCGGCGCTCTGTCCTTCGGCCTGCTGGCCGGCTGCGGCGGCGGCAACAGCGGCTCCGCCAACACCCCCGCCGGCAATTCCGAAACCCCCGCCGGTAACTCCGAGACCCCCGCTGTGGAGAACACCGCCTCTCTGGAGGGCACCACCATCAAGGTGGGCGCCACCCCCGCCCCCCACGCCGAGATCCTGGAGGTAGCCAAGGAGATCCTGGCTGAGCAGGGCATCACCCTGGAGATCGTGGAGTTCAACGACTACATCCAGCCCAACCTGGCGGTGGAGAGCGGTGAGCTGGACGCCAACTACTTCCAGCACATCACCTACATGAACGAGTTCAACGTCAGCGACGGCACCCACCTGGTCAGCGCCGCCGAGATCCACTACGAGCCCTTCGGCCTGTATGCCGGCAAGACCGCCAGCATCGACGAGCTGGCCGACGGCGCTCAGATCGCCGTGCCCAACGACACCACCAACGAGGCCCGCGCTCTGCTCCTGCTCCAGCAGGAGAACCTGATCACCCTGAAGGAGGGCGCCGGCATCACCGCCACCAAGGCCGATATCGCTGATAACCCCAGGAACCTGGACATCGTTGAGCTGGAAGCCAGCCAGCTGCCCGTCCGTCTGGGCGATGTGGACATGGCCGTTATCAACGGCAACTACGCCATCGACGCCGGCCTGAAGGTTTCTGACGCTCTGGCCGTTGAGTCCGCCGACGGCGAGGCCGCCCAGGCTTACGTCAACGTGCTGGCCGTTAAGGAGGGCCGCGAGAACGATCCCGCCATCCAGGCTCTGGTGGAGGCCCTCAAGAGCGACGAGGTCAAGACCTTTATGGATGAGACCTACGAGGGCGCCGTTGTCCCCATGTTCTAATCTTTCCAGCATCTAAGCAAGGCCCGCCGGATGGCGGGCCTTGCTTGTTGTCCAAAATTCCTATTGAATTTGTGGGATTTATGTGGTATGCTGATACCAACCTGAGAAACATACTGGGAGGCTGCACACTATGAAGATCGCCCATTCCATTCCCGAACTGATTGGCAACACCCCCCTGCTCCGCCTGGAGCGCTTTGCCCCCGGCGGCGGCATCCTGGGCAAGCTAGAGAGCTTCAATCCCCTGTCCTCCGCCAAGGACCGTGCGGGACTGTATATGATCCGGGCCGCTGAGGAAGCCGGCCTGCTCAAGCCGGGCGCCACCATTGTGGAGCCCACCAGCGGCAATACCGGCGTGGCCCTGGCCTACATCGGCCGCCAGCGGGGCTACCGGGTGGTGCTCACCATGCCCGAGACCATGAGCCAGGAGCGCCGCTCCCTGCTGTCCGCCCTGGGGGCGGAGCTGGTGCTCACCGAGGGGGCCAAGGGCATGAGCGGCGCCATCGCCAAGGCAAAGGAGCTGCTGGAGGCCGACCCCTCCGCCTGGATGCCCGACCAGTTCAATAACCCCGCCAATGCCCAAGCCCATTATGAGACCACCGGCCCGGAGATCTGGCGGGATACCGACGGCACAGTGGATGTACTGGTAGCCGGCGTTGGCTCCGGCGGCACCATCACCGGCGCGGGCCGATTCCTGAAGGAAAAGAACCCCAACATCAAGGTGGTGGCGGTGGAACCCGCCGAGTCCCCCGTCCTGTCCGGCGGCCAGCCCGGCCCCCACAAGATCCAGGGCATCGGCGCCGGTTTTGTCCCCGGCACCCTGGACATGGGGGTGGTGGACGAGGTCCTGCCCGTCCCCGGCGTGGAGGCCATTGCCGCTGCCAAGGAGCTGGCCCGAGCCGAGGGCGTCCTGGTGGGCATCTCCTCCGGCGCCGCCGCCTGGGCGGCCCGGGAGCTGGCCAAGCGGCCCGACCTCCAGGGCAAGACCATCGTGGCCGTTCTGCCCGACACCGGCGAGCGCTACCTCTCCACCGGCATCTACGCATAAGCATAAGGGCCTGTTGCAGCATCATGCAACAGGCCCTTGCTATGTCATTTTGAGCGTCAGCGCAAAACCGTGCTTGCGGATATTTTTCCCTGCGCTGGATTTTCTTCTCTCCCGGCAGGGGTTCAGCCGGGGTTCTCCTCGCTATCCGGGCACTTCTCCTGGTAACGGCGGACCAGGTCGGCCAGGGTCATGTGGTCCACCACCCCGGATACCGCGGCCTGGATTTCCCGCCAGATCTCCACGGTGACGCATCTGTCCGCCCGTCCGCACCGGCACACATCGTCGGTGTCGGCGCAGCTCACCGGAGCCAGGTTGCCCTCCAGCACCCGCAGGATCTCCCCCACGGTGTACTCCTCCGGCTCCCGGGTCAGCAGATAGCCGCCTCCCGCGCCCCGCACTGAGCGCACCAGCCCAGCTCTGGAGAGCTGGGTCACAATCTGCTCCAGATATTTGTCGGAAATATCCTGCCGCTGGGCCACATCCCGCAGAGGCACCGCAGTACCGTGGCTGTGCAGGGCCACATCCAGCATCAGCCGCAGGGCATACCGTCCTTTGGTAGAAATCTTCATACGATCCCTCCTGACTTTGGAAATATAATACCATAATACTGGTAGGATTTCAAGTGAAATTTTCCCTTGACTTTCGCACCAAAAAGTGCTAAAGTTTCAATCAAAGGAAGGAGCGTGCCCGTCATGCTGAAGCGTACCGGTTATGGATACGGCTATTACCGCTGCTATTTTGCCAGCGGTGTTTCTGCCTGCCCATAACCGGCTGACCGGGGTTCGTTCCACATTGCACTGTGGAGATCCGCAGCCGCCTTTGGGCGGCTGCGGATCTTTTGTTTTTGGAAAGGAGTATCTGTTATGGTTGTTATCATGAAGCGGGGCTTCACCCCCGAGGAGCTGGAAAAAGCCATCCATACCATGGAGGAGGGCGGCGTCAAGGTGATGGTGTCCAAGGGCGCTGAGACCACCATTCTGGGCGCCGAGGGCAATGCCGACAGCATCGACCAGGAGAAGCTGTCCCTGCTGCCCGGCGTGGACCGGGTCATGCGGGTCACCGAGCCCTACAAGAAGGCCAACCGGAAGTACCACCCGGAGGATACGGTGATCGACCTGGGGGGCGGCGCTCTGGCGGGCGGTGAAAAGCTGGCCGTCATCGCCGGTCCCTGCTCGGTGGAGAGCGAGGAGCAGATCGTGGGGGTGGCCCGGGCAGTCCAGGCCGCCGGAGCCGCCGCCCTGCGTGGGGGCGCCTTCAAGCCCCGTACCTCCCCCTACTCCTTCCAGGGCATGGGCAACGACGGCATCCGCCTGCTCCAGGAGGCCCGGACGGTCACCGGCCTGCCCATCGTCACCGAGATCATGTCCACCGACAACGTGGAGATGTTCGAGATGTGTGTGGATGTGATCCAGGTGGGGGCCCGCAATATGCAGAACTTTGACCTTTTGAAGCAGTTGGGCAAGACCACCAAGCCCATCCTGCTCAAGCGGGGCCTCAGCTCCACCATTGAGGAGTGGCTCATGTCCGCCGAGTACATCATGGCCGGCGGCAATGAGAAGGTCATTTTGTGTGAGCGGGGCATCCGCACCTTTGAGACCTTCACCCGCAACACCCTGGATCTGTCGGCGGTGCTGGCGGTGAAGCAGCTGTCCCATCTTCCGGTGGTGGTAGACCCCTCCCACGCCTGCGGCAAGGCCTGGATGGTGGAGCGGATGAGCATGGCGGCTCTGGCCGCCGGGGCCGACGGCCTTATCGTGGAGGTCCATAACGACCCGCCCCACGCCCTTTGCGACGGGGCCCAGTCCATCACTCCCGCCCAGTTTGACGCTCTGATGGACAAGCTGCGTACCTTGGCTCCCTGCGTGGGCCGCACCCTGTAATAGGAGGCCGCAACATGAAAAAAACACTTGTCATTGTGGGCCTTGGCCTCATCGGCGGCTCCATGGCCCTGGCTTTGAAGGGCTTTGAGGACTATGAGATCGTGGGTGTGGACGTATCCCAGCCCACCCTGCGCTACGCCGCCGAGCACGGCGTAGGCGACCGGGTCACCGAATCCGCCGCCGACGTGATCCCCCAGGCCGACGTGGTGGCCCTTGCCCTCCACCCCCAGGGCATCCTGGACTTTCTGCATACCTACAAGGATCAGTTCAAGCCGGGCGCCCTGGTGTGGGACGTGTGCGGCGTCAAATCGGCCATTCTGGAGGGGGCGGACTGCCTGCCCGACACGGTGGATTTTGTGGGCTGCCATCCCATGGCGGGCACCGAGTTCTCCGGCGTGGAGCACGCCTTTGCCGAGCTGTTTCAGGGCTCCCACTTCCTGCTGGTCCCCCGCCGGACCAGTAAGCCGGAACACCTGGCCCTGCTGGAGCGGCTGGCCGCCTATATGGGCTGTAAGGATGTCCACCGCACCACCGCCCAGGCCCACGACGCCCTTATCGCCTACACCAGCCAGGTCATGCACATCATCGCCGTGGCGGTGTGCGACGACCCCACTCTCTTCGACTGCAAGGGCTACGAGGGCTCCTCCTTCCGGGGCTGTACCCGGGTGGCGGCCCTGGACGTGGGGCTGTGGACCCAGCTCTTCTCTCTCAACCAGCCCGCCCTGCTGGAGGTGCTGGACCGGCTCATCGGCAACCTCCAGTCCTACCGGGAGGTGCTGGCCACCGGCGACCGGAAGGCCCTGGCAGACAAGCTGGCCTTCTCCGCCGCCCGCAAGCGGCAGATGGACCTGCCCGGCCCCGACCTGCTAAAATAACGGAAAAGGACGCGCCTCCGGCGCGTCCTTTTTGTTTACTGGTATTGGAAGATATTCATGTCCTCCAGGGTCAGGTCCTGATCGTAGGGGTTGATCAGCTGGTTGACGGTCTCCAGGGTCTCCTCGGGGTAGAGCTGGTAGCAGTATTGGCCCCAGCCGGGATAGTAGGTGTTTCCGTCTCCGGTAAGGGTGGCGCTGGTCATGCCGTTTTCAAAGTCAAAGCCCAGGGCAGGCTCGGCGAACCACAGCATCTCGCCAAACTCCAGATTGGTGTTCACATACTCCAGGAAGATCTCGATATAGCGGTTGATCTTCTGGGGGTTGGACAGGGCCTTTTTCAGAATGGTGCCGATGAGCTGCTGCTGGGTCCTGGTGCGTCCAATGTCGTTGTCCGGATAGGCGGAGTACAGGTTGTTGGGATAGGTCCCCTCTCCGTCGGAGTTTTTCCGGCACCGGGCCACGTTGAGCACGTCCTGCCCGTCCAGGTGCTGGAGCCCCGGCTCGTAGTGGATGTGCAGATCCTGAGCCGGATCGTCATAGGCCATATGGACGGGCACATTGAACTCAATGCCGCCCAGCTCGTCCACCAACACCTTGAAGCCCTCCATGTTGATCCCCACATAGAAGTCGATGGGGATACCCAGCATATCGGAAATGGTGTCCCGCAGGGCCTCGATCCCCTGCTGGTAGACCGCGTTCAGCTTGCCGCTCTCCACCAGGGTGTCTCTGGGGATGGACACCATGCCCACCGTCTGCTCCACGGTATCGTAGGTACAGACGATCATGGTATCTGCGTTGCTGCCCACCTGATCCTTGGCCACCAGCAGGAAGGTGTATGTATAGGGTCTCCGCTGCCGCCCCGTGGTTGGCTCGGCGCTGGTTCCCGGCTGAGCCGGTTCAGGCGTTGGCTCCGCCGCCATTTCCGGCTCCTTGGCCAGCAGCTTGTAGACGCAGAACAGCGTCACGATCAAAGCTGAGATGACCACAAGGATGCCGTAAAAAATCTTCGCCGCCCGCCGTACCGGGGAGGTCCGGCGGCGGCGCTTCTTTCGTTTTGTCTGGGCCACTGAGGCGCGCCCCTTTCTCCAATCGCATTATGTCAACAAACAGTATCAGTATAGAGGAGAATGGCCCATCTGGCAAGGGGGTGGCGCAAAATTTTAGTAAGTTGTCAGACTCTCTCCGCCCAGGGGAAAGACGGTACCGGCGGTCAGCAGCTTTTCCCGCAGGTCCGCCCGATAGTCGGGCTGCTCCGGGTCCAGGCTGTTGACCACCACCCCGTCGCTGCCCGCCCTGGCGGTGGAGTGGATGTACCTCCCCTCCCCCAGATACAAGGCGATGTGCCCGGGAAAATAGAGCAGATCAGCAGGCCGGCAGGCCTCCAGGGGAATGGGCCGGACCGGATATCCCGGCACGATGCGGGCGTCCCGGTAGAGAAACACCCCGCTGAAAAACCAGGCCATAAAGGTCAGCCCCGAGCAGTCGATCCCCATGGGGGACTTGCCGCCCCAGCGGTACTGGGTGCCCAGATAGCTCCACGCCCGCTCCACCACTCTGGCCCGGAGCTGTTCCTCCGGCAGATTACTGGGCTGAGTGCAATATTCCTCCAGAAAATAACGCTTTGTATAGCCTTTTTGCCCGTCGGGCAGTTCAACCAGCCGCCACCCTTCCGGTACCGGTCCATCCGATGGCGACACCAGACTGCCCCGGGGCAGGGTGGTCACCACCGGCCGCTCCACCTCCGGCCCGGCCAGCACATCGGCAAAGGGGGCGGTTACCACCAGCCGCCCGGGAAGGGACCAGTCCCCCGCCGGGGTCAGCTGCTCCCCCCTCACCCAGCCGGAATAACCGTAGTGGGTACGCACCCGCCACCAGTCGCCCTGGGTCTCCTCCGGTCCATAGACCGGCCACCCCATCAGGATCTCATCCACCCGTTCCTTCTCCTCGCCCGGCCCGGCATAGAGGGGGCAGAGGGGAACCGCTGCAACATACATCATAGGCCCTCGCAATCTCCACCAATTTGTGGTATGCTGAATGTACAGTTTATGGGACAGTAAATATGCTAGTCTAACAGAACACGGAAATAAAGGGGGTTGCTTCATGCCAAAAAGCGCCAATCAAAAACTGAAACTGCTCTGTCTGTGCAAGCTTCTGTGGGAATTTACCGACGAGGAGCACACCCTCACCGTCCCTGAGATCATCTCCCGCCTGGAGGAGTGGGATATCAGGGCCGAACGCAAGAGCATCTACTCCGATATGGAGGCCCTCCGCCAGTTCGGGCTGGATGTGCAGTGCCGGAAGGGCCGCTCGCCGGGCTGGTTTTTGGGGGAGCGCCCCTTCCAGCTGGCGGAGCTGAAGCTGCTGGTGGACGCGGTCCAGTCCTCCCGCTTCATCACCCAGCGCAAGAGCAGCCAGCTGATCCACAAGCTGGAGTCCCAGGCCAGCATCCACCAGGCCCGCCAGCTCCAGCGCCAGGTCTATGTGGACCGGCGGGTGAAAACCATGAACGAGAGTATCTACTACACCATTGACAAGCTCCATACCGCCATTGCAAACCGGAAAACCGTGACCTTTCTCTACTTTGAGTATAACGTCCGCAAGGAAAAGGTATTCCGCCATGAGGGCCGCCGGTACACCGTCTCCCCCGCCGGCCTGATCTGGGACAATGAGAACTATTACCTGGCGGGGTATGACCATCGCTCCGGTGAGCTGCGCCACTACCGGGTGGACAAGATGGCCGATCTGGCCGTCACCTGCCTGCCCCTGACCGGGGTGCCCGAGCACTTCGATATGGCAGCCTATGCGGGAAAACACTTCGGTATGTTCTCCGGCCGGGAGGGTCAGGTCACCCTCCGCTGCCGCTCCAGTCTGGTGGGGGTGGTGCTGGACCGCTTCGGTCTGGACGCCATTCTGGTGCCCGACGGGGAGAGCCATTTCACCGTTACCGTCTCCGCCGTGGTCAGCCCTCAGTTTTTAGGCTGGCTCTTCGGTCTGGGAGACGGGGTGCAGCTGCTCCGGCCCCAGTGGGCGGTGGAGGCCCTCCAGCAGCAGCTGTCGGCGGTGTCCGAACTTTATCAGCTCCAGCCCTCCCATACCTCCGGGCAGTAGCCCACGGTGGCCTGTCTGCCGTTGCGGACGATGGGGGTTTTCAGCAATTTGGGGTTGTCCAGCAGCTTGTCCAGCTTGTCGGCATCGTAGGCCAGATAGTTGAGCAGGGCGGCGTCCGGGTGCTTCTGATCAATGAGGTTGTCCAGTCCCACCGCATTGACCACGCTTTTCAGCTCCCCGGCGCTCATGCCGTACTTGCCCAGGTCCACCGCCTGGAACTTGATGCGCCGCTCCTTGAACCAGCGCTCCGCCTTCTTGGTGTCAAAGCACTTGCTCTTTCCGAAAATCTGAATGTTCATTTCTTACTCTCCTATATACTGGAACCGGGGGCCCTGATAGCCGTCCCGCTCCACGATTTCATTCCACATGGCCGCCGGCCGGACCCAGATCCCCCGCTCCCCATAGAGGGCCTGATAGACCACCATGTTCTCCAGGGTCTCCGAGTGGCGGGCCACATAGAGCAGCCGGTATTCGTTGCCCTTGAAGTGGCGGTAACGACCGGGACGCAGCTCCATTTCCTCCATCCAGTCCACGCTCCTTTCCATCAATCTCCGGTATTGTACCATATCCGTGCGCTGAGGACAACCGAGGGGAACCGCGTCGCAAAATAATGGTATACTTTTCCCCAGTCTGGTGGTATAATATAAAAAGCTAATATGGCTTTATGCGCGTCATCGCGCTTTGAATAAGGCAAGGACACAGCATGGATACAGGCGCCAGGCGGTGCATGGCCGTTCCCTTTTTCCGGCGAGGCAGGGCCGGAAAGAGCGGAATACCACCGCTTTTCTTTTGTGCGCCCAGATCCGGACCGTGTCCACTGATAAATACGGAAAACGGATTGATTGTAAAGGAGTGTAGTAAGACTTTTATGGCTGAAAAACTGAAAATCATTTCTCTGGGTGGTCTGAACGAGATCGGCAAGAACCTGACCGTCTATGAGTGCGGCGGGGACATGATCATCGTGGACGTGGGCATGGGCTTCCCGGATGACGATATGTACGGCATTGACGTGGTCATCCCCGACTTCTCCTACCTGATCAAGAACAAGGACCGCATCCGGGGCATCTTTCTGACTCACGGTCACGAGGACCACATCGGCTCCATCCCCTACCTTCTGCGGGACGTGAACGTGCCCATCTACGCCACCCGGATGACCGCCGGCCTGGTGAAGCTGAAGCTGGAGGAGCACCGTCTGGTGAACAAGACCAAGCTCATCACCTGCGAGGCGGGAGAGACCGTGAAGGCGGGCAAGTTCACCGTGGAGTTCATCCATGTGAACCACTCCATCGCCGACGCCTGCGGCTTTGCCATCAAGTGCGCCGTGGGTACCGTCATCCATACCGGCGACTTCAAGATCGACCCCACCCCCATCCAGGGCGGCATGATCGACCTGGGCCGTCTGGGGCAGCTGGGCAAGGAGGGGGTTCTGGCCCTGCTGGCCGACTCCACCAACGTGGAGCGCCCCGGCTTCACCAAGAGCGAGCGCAGCGTGGGCGACTCCTTCGACGCCCTGTTCCGGGGCTGTGAGCAGCGCATTATCATCACCACCTTTGCCTCCAATGTGGACCGCATCCAGCAGATCATCGACGTGGCCGCCCGGTATGGCCGTAAGGTGGCGGTGACCGGCCGCTCCATGGAGAACGCCATGAAGGTATCCACCGAGCTGGGCTATATGAAGATTCCCGACGGGGTGCTGGTGGACCTGGCTCATATCAAGAGCCTGCCCAAGAACAAGATCTGCATCATCACCACCGGCAGCCAGGGCGAGACCATGTCCGCCCTCACCCGCATGGCCTTCAACACCCACCGCCAGGTGGACATCCAGGCAGGTGACAGGGTGATCCTGTCCGCCTCCGCCATTCCCGGCAATGAGAACGCCATTGGCAGCGTCATCAACGAGCTCTACCGCAAGGATGCCGAGGTGGTGAACGAGCGGGAGCGGGCCCTCCATGTGTCAGGCCACGCCTGTCAGGAGGAGCTGAAGATCATCCACGCCCTGGTGAAGCCCAAGTTCTTCATCCCCGTACACGGCGAGCAGCGGATGCTGAAGATCCACGCCAAGCTGGCCCAGCAGATGGGCATGAGCCCCAAGAACATCATCATCAGCGACATCGGCAAGGTCATCGAGCTCACCCCCAACTCCGCCAAGATCAACGG
>DWXO01000104.1 GCA_019119165.1 Candidatus Flavonifractor intestinigallinarum
CTCCCGGGTGGAGCGGGCCATCCGCCACGCCATCGAGGTGGCCTGGGACCGGGGCGATCTGGAGACGCTGCAAAAATACTTCGGCTATACCGTCTCCAACGCCAAGGGAAAGCCCACCAATTCGGAATTTATCGCCATGATCGCGGACCGGCTTCAATTACAGCAGAAGGAGCGGTGAAGGCCGCCAAGTGCCCGGCAGACGGGGAACTCCCCGGAGCCGGGCGCGTTTTTCTCTACACAAAGGGAAGAAAAAGGAGTATAACATAAGCAGACAGGACGCGCCCCGCCGCCGGAGCGCGTCGGTAAGGAGGCGTGATCGCCATGCTGGCGGAGCAGTTACATTGGGCCAGGACCGAGGAACGGGACCTGGAGGATTTATCCATCGAGCAGGAGGAGCTTGTGGGACTGGATCTGTCCCATTTGGAGTATACCCGGGTTCGGTTCCATAAATGCCGCTTTGTGCGGTGTGATTTTTCCAGAGCGGCCTTTTATCAGTCGGAATTTGACGGCTGCGATTTTTCCAATTGCAGCTTTTTGGATACGCTGTGGAACCAGTGCATGGTGTCCGGATGCAAAGGTGAGGGCGCGAAGATGATCTCCAGCCGCTGGAAGGACTGCAAGGTGAGGGACAGCAGTTTTCGCTACGGCAATTTTTCCAAATCCCTGTGGAACCGGACCAGTCTGACCGGGTGCGATCTGCGGGAGGCCTCCATGGCGGAGGCCCGGGTGGCCGGGCTGGAACCCCACGGCTCCAACTTTCAGGGGGCGGATTTTTTCCGTACGCCGCTGAAGGGCCTGGACCTGTCCGACTGCCAGATTCAGGGCATCACTGTGTCGGAAAGTTTGCAGGAGCTGCGGGGATTGAAGATCAATCCGGGACAGGCGGTGGATCTGGTGCCGCTGATGGGTGTGCAGCTGCTGTAACAAGATCCTGTCATGGACGGCCCCTCACGCGCATACCCCTGGGACAAGGGGGTGGGGCCATGACGGGGCTGGAGCGGCTGGCCGATTTAATTTGGAATCCGTGGCTGCTGGGCCTGTTTCTGGTGACGGGCCTGTATTTGTCGGTGCGGACCGGCTTTTTTCAGGTGATCCATTGCAGGCTGTGGCTGAAAACCACGGCGGGCGCTCTGGGCAAGAAGGCCCGGCGGGGCACCGGGCGGGGACTGACCCAGCTACAGGCCATGTCCACCGCCCTGGCGGCCACCATCGGCACCGGCTCTATCGCCGGGGTGGCTACCGCCATCTTCTACGGCGGGCCGGGGGCGGTGTTCTGGATGTGGGTGTCCGCCTTCCTGGGCATGATGACCGGCTGTGTGGAGAAGATCCTGGCGGTGCGTTACCGGGAGAAGGATGAGAAGGGCTGCTGGCAGGGGGGACCCATGTGCTATATGGAGAAGGGCCTGGGCAGCCAGGGCCTGGCCACCCTGTTCGCCCTGTGCTGTGTGGCCGCCTCCCTGGGGGGCGGCAATATGGTGCAGGCCAATTCCATTTCAGCCGCCCTCCACGCCGGTTTCGGTCTGGACCCGCTGGCGGTGGGTATCGTGGTGGCCCTGCTCACCGGTGCGGTGGTGGTGGGGGGCATCGGCCGCATCGGCAAGGTGAGCGAGACTCTGGTGCCCTGTATGGCCCTCCTCTTCGTGGGAGGGGGCGTGGCGGTGCTCTGCTGCCATGCCCAGGCCCTGCCCGGGGCGCTGAGGCAGATCGTGGAGGGCGCTTTCACACCCAAGGCGGCCCTGGGGGGCGGCGCTGGCTACTCCATGGCGGCGGCGCTGCGGTACGGCGTGGCCCGGGGGGTGTTTACCAACGAGGCGGGCATGGGCTCCTCCTCCATCGCCCATGCCGCCGCCGACACCAGAGAACCGGCGGAGCAAGGAATGTGGGGTATTTTTGAGGTGTTTGTGGCCACCATCGTGGTGTGCTCCATCACCGCGCTGGTGATCCTCACCACTGGAGTTTATCAACCGGAGGAGGCCCTGGCCGCCATCCAGCGGGGACAGGTGACGCCGGAGATGCTGGGAGCCCCCCTGTCGGCGGCGGGGTTTTCCACCGTGTTCGGCCCTTTTGGGGAAATTTTTGTGTCGGTGTGTCTGCTGCTGTTCGCCTTTACCTCCCTGCTGGGGTGCTGCTACTACGGTGAGCGGGGGCTGGCCTACCTGAGCGGCTCCAACCGCTGGCGGGGCATCTATCGGCTGGTGTTCCTGTGGGCCCTGGTGTGGGGCAGCGTGGCAGATGTAAGCGCGGTGTGGCAGCTGGCGGACATCTTCAATGGGCTGATGGCCCTTCCCAACCTGTTCGCCCTGCTGCTGCTCTCCCCGGAGGCCCTGGCCCTGCTGCGGGAGTGGAAAAGTAAACAGAGCTGAAAAAGCGCACGCTGCATCAGCAGCGTGCGCTTTTGTGTGAAGTCTTATTCCGCCGGAGCGGGGGAGGGAGAAGCTTCCCCGGTACCGGTCTCCTCCTGGGGTGCGGGAGTGACAATAGGCGAGGGAGCGGGCTGGGCCGCTCCGTCCAGGGTGATGGTGGAGCCATCCAGAATAGAGGAGGTCTGCCCGTCGATGGCGGGGGTATGCTGGATGGTGACCTGATCGCCCACATTGAGGATGACCGCCAGAGGATTCTGGGCGGCGGAGATGGCGTAGTAGGTGGGATCGCCCTCCAGCTGGATGAAGTAGTAGGAGTTGCCCTCCATCACCGCCGAGCGGATGTCGCTGATGACGCCGGAGACCTCGGTGCGGGGGGTGTCCTCCGGGGTGGTGATGCCCTTGTTGTTGAGCAGCTTGATATACTCCTGCTCACAGGCCGACACGGTGGAGCCGGTGGCCACCACCTGATACTGAGCCACGTTGACCATGGCGTAGCTCTTCACCAGGTTGGTGGCGTCCTTCAGGGGGATGAAGTAGGTGGGCTCGTTGGCGATGTTGAGCAGCAGGGGGAAGGTGGCGGTGTATTTCAGGTCCTGCACCACGCCCTCGGCGGAGGACATGGCCGCCGCCTCGGTGGCGCCGGGGGCGGAGTAGAACTTGGTCTCCTTGGTACGCTGGTTGGACAGCAGGAAGCCCAGGTTGGACTGGTCGGCATTGGCGGAGGTAACGCCGGTGTACATATACACGTCGTCGTTGAGGGCAATATAGTTGGAGCCGCTGGTGGTGATGGTCACGTCCCGCTGGCCGAAGATGGAGTTGATGAAGCCGTTGACCAGAGTGCCGTGGTAGTCGTACTGCTCCATAATCAGCTCGGGGGTAAACACGTTGTCCACCCAGCTGGGGATATTGGCCAGCTCATAGTAGGTGCATTCGCCGGTGATGGCGTCCACCAGCACCGCACCCTGGATGTCGTCGCCGCCGAACAGGCCGATGGTCTTGACGATGCGGGGAGCGATCCAGTAGGGGCGGCCCTCCTCGTCGATCTCAAACTGGGGCGTGCCAAAGATAAAGGTGGGGTAGTTGAAGCGCAGGTGGCGCTCGATGTTGCGGTTAAGAGGCTCGGAGAAGGAGTATTTCATGCCCTCCTCCAGCCGGACTACCGTGGCCTCCTGGGTGACCATGTCCACCCTCACATAGGCGGGCAGACCGGTACTTCGATTGGTAAACCATTTGAACAAGTCGGCGTAGGCAATGGGGGCCACGCGGACAGGCCGGCCCTGGTAGTTGATCTGGGTGGAGTCAAAGGAATATTCAAACTGACTCACCATATCGCTGAGGGTACCCATCTGGCGGTCGCTGAGGTATTCGGCGGAGGACTCGTCCAGGGTGGGAATCTCGTTGAAGGAGATCTCGGCGATGTCAGTGGCAAAGTTGCCGTCCTCCACGGTCAGCAGATCTCGGTAGGCCCCGGCCCGGAAGATAGGCAGGGAAATGAGGGTGCCCACGATGCCGATGGCGATGAGAACCAGCAGCAGGATGCCGGCGGGCAGACAGCGGGATTTGATGAAGCGTAGGTAGTCCTTGGGCCCACTGCCGTCCCGGATCAGGTCCATGCCGGAGGTGAGGATGGAGGTGACCACAAATACGATACACAACACGGCGATAAAGACATAAAAATCGCCGGACTGGGGATTGATAGGGGGCAGAGCCACATAGAAATAGACCAAGCCGATCAAAATGGTGAGTACAATACAGAGCACCAGTTTTCCGGACTTGCTTTTGGGCCCATGGGCCTTTTTGGCCGGTTGCTGTTCCATGAACGTTTCTCCTTTAGGCAATTCGACATTTTTTTCAGTATCAGAAGGGACTGATAAAGGTAGTATAGCCCATAGCGGTGGAAAAGGCAACTAAACGGGCATTAAATTTCCATAAAATGAGGGGGAAAAACCTGCCGGAGGAGAAGGAGAAAGAGGACGAAACTTCGTACAAAATTCCATTGACGACAAACTTTACATCCGATATACTTAAACAGGACATTGTAAAGAAACTGAAAAAGAAATAAAAAAAGAGGAGAAAAAACGTGGGAGACATAAGCATCCTTCTGGGGCTGCTGGGCGGCCTGGCCTTGTTCCTCTACGGTATGCAGATGATGAGCTCCGGCCTGGAGGCCGCAGCTGGCAACCGTATGAAGCGCATCCTTGAGCGACTGACTTCCAACCGTTTCCTTGGCGTCCTGGTGGGCGCGGCGATCACCGCGGTGATCCAATCTTCTTCCGCCACAACAGTCATGGTGGTGGGCTTCGTTAACTCCGGCATGATGACCCTGCGGCAGGCTGTATGGATCATTATGGGTGCCAATATCGGTACCACCATTACCGGCCAGCTCATCGCCCTGGATGTGGGTGCGATGGCTCCCCTGTTTGCCTTTGTGGGCGTGGCCATGGTGGTATTCCTGAAGAAACCCCAGATCCACCACTACGGCAACATCCTGGCCGGCCTGGGCGTGCTCTTCATCGGTATGGAGATGATGAGCTCCTCCATGGAGCCCCTGCAGGAGTGGCCCGCCTTCGTGGACGTGGTCAGCACCTTCTCCAATCCCCTGATCGGTATTCTGGTGGGTACCCTTTTTACCGCACTGATCCAGTCCTCTTCCGCCTCTGTAGGCATTCTTCAGGCCCTGGCAGTCAGCGGAGTCATCGGCCTGGACAGCGCCGTGTTCGTTCTGTTTGGCCAGAACATCGGCACCTGTATCACCGCTGTGCTTGCTTCCATTGGCACCAGCCGTAACGCCAAGCGCACTACGGTGATCCACCTGATGTTCAACCTGTTTGGTACGGTGCTCTTTACGGCGGTCTGTATTCTGACGCCGCTGACCGACTTCATGGTGAGCCTGACCCCGAATTATCCGGCGGCCCAGATCGCCAATATGCACACCCTCTTTAACGTTGTCACCACCATTCTGCTGCTGCCCCTCGGCAACGGGCTGGTGAAGCTGGCCATGTTCATCCTGCCCGACCGGAGTGAGAGCGGCGAGGAGGGAATGCACCTGGCCTATCTGGTGCCCAACCCCACCCACACCAAGCAGGAGCACCCCATCGGCTTTTCCGCCATGTATATCACCCAGCTGCGGCAGGAGCTCAACCGGATGCTGGGTATGGCCCGGGACAACATCGCCACCTGTTTCCAGGCGGTGCTGGACGCCGATCCCAAGAAGATGGAGGGCGCCGAGGCCACCGAGGATTATCTGGACTACCTGAACAAGGAAATCTCTCAGTATATTTCCCAGGTGATTGTCCATGAGACCAACGAGCAGGACTCCACCGCCGTCAGCGCCTATTTCAAGATCACCGGCAACATTGAGCGCATTGGCGACCACGCCATGAACATCTGCGAGTATACCCAGATGATGCACGACAAGGACATCCAGTTCTCCCCCGAGGCCCGGGAGGAGATCAAGCGGATGGAACAGGTAAGCCTGGAGGCCCTGGATCTCCTGAAGCAGGAGGTCACCGATCCCACCCAGTGGCTTACCAAGGTGTCCGCTCTGGAGCAGCGGATGGACGACATGACCGAGGAGTACCGCCGCAACCAGCTCAAGCGGATGCGGAAGGGTTCCTGCTCCGACGAGGCCTGTATCATTTTCTCCGAGCTGCTCACCGACTTCGAGCGGATCGGCGACCATGCCCTGAACATCGCTCAGGAGCGGGCCTCCATTTCCTCCGATGCCACCGGCGTTTAAGCCAAAACACAACTCCCCCGGTCCAGCCTTTTGGCTGGATCGGGGGAGTTCTCTTATATATCAAGGTAGCGGGGCACGGAGGACCTTGCGGCTGACGCCCAGGCCCAGAAAGAGGGTGAGCAGTTCTGTGACCGGGAAGGCCAGCCAGATGCCGGTGATCCCCAGCAGCCAGGCCAGCAGGAGGACCAGGGCGGCAATGCCCACGCCCCCCCGGAACAGGGAGAGGAGGAAGGAGGCCCGAGGCTGTTCGGAGGCCCCCAGAAAGGCGGCGGTAATGATGTTGGGCCCGGCGCACAGAAAGCCCAAGAAATAGATCCGCAGCCCTTCCACCGCGATCTTGGCCAGAGCCGGGTCTCCGTCCCGGTTGAACAGCGCAACCAGGGGCTGGGCGGCCAGCTGGGCGGTGAGGGCCAGGGACAGCCCTACCAGACAGGAAACCAGCAAAGCCAGACGGCAGAGCTGCCTCACGGCGGGGGTGTCGCCCCGGCCGTAGGCCTGGCTGATGAGGGGCTGGGCCCCCTGGGACAGGCCGGTAAACAGGGCCAGGGCCATCAGGGCCAGATTGGCCACCACGCCGTAGGCCGCCACCCCTACGGTACCGGCTGCCCGCAGCATCAGCAGATTGTAGAGGGCCAGCACCATGCAGGAGGTAAATTCGTTGAGAAAGGCGGCGCTGCCCAGCCCTGCCATATCAGACAGGGACCGGGCTGGATAAGCAGGCCGGGCCAGCCGGTACTGGTTCCGGCGGGTAAGGCTGTGGAGGGAGGTCAGGCACAGACCGATCACCGGAGCGGTACCGGTGGCCAGAGCCGCGCCGAAGATGCCCATATCCAGAGGATAGAGGAAGAGGTAGTCCAGGGCGATGTTGGCCAGACTGCCGGTGAGCATGGCGGTCATGGCCAGCTTGGGGTTGCCGTCGTTGCGGACAAAACACACCATAATGTGGTTGAGCAGAAAGCAGGGGGAGAAGAGAAGCACCGTGCGCAGGTAGACGGTACACAGGGGCAGGGTGTCGGTGTTGGCCCCCAGCAGCAGTGCCACGGGCCGGGCGCAGAAGCCTCCCAGCAGTGCCAGCGCCGCTCCCAGTGCCAGCCCGGTGAGCAGAGCTAAGGTAAAGGTGCGGTTGGCCCGGTCCGCATCCCCCTGATACCGGCAGATGGAGTAACGGGTGGCCCCGCCGATGCCCAGCAGGATACCCAGGCCGTTGATCAGCCCGAAGATGGGAATGGCCAGATTGAGGGCCGCCAGCCCGTCGGCCCCCAGCCGGTTGGCCACAAAGAAGGTGTCCGCCATGATGTAGCCGGACAGACCCAGTGCCCCCAGCATATTCAATGAGATGTACTTGAAAAAGGTCCGCCGCATAATTCGCCCTCCTGTGTGCAAACGAAAAACGTGCCTGAGTATATTCCTTCAAAGACCTACGGAATATACTCAGGCACGTTGTCTCGCCCATCCGGTGACGGGCGTCATGCACATGGTTTACTTGTGGCTAAAAGCATATCAGAAGAACGTAACGCTGTCAAGTCATAGGGACAGCTTCTCCCGCAGCACCTGGTTGACCACCGCCGGGGCGGCCTGGCCCTTGAGCTGGCGCATGACCTGGCCCACCAGGAAACCGAAGGCCTTCTCCTTACCCGACTTGAAGTCCTCCACAGACTTCTGGTTGTCGGAGAGCACCTGCTCCACCACGGCGGCCACCAGTCCGGCGTCGGACACCTGGACCAGGCCGTGCTCCTTGATATAGGCGTCCACGTCGCCGTCGGTTTCAAAGACGGCCTCAAAGACCTTCACGGCGGTGTTGCGGTTGAGCTTGCCCTCCTCCACCAGGGCGATGAGCTTGGCCAGGGTGGGGGGCGTCAGGCGCATATCTTTGGCCTCCAGGCCGTGGGCGGACAGCTGGCCCAACACCTGGCCCATGATCCAGTTGGCGGCCTGTTTTGGGGCGGCCCCCAGGGCCACCACCGCTTCAAAGAAGTCGGCCAGGGCCTTCTGGGAGGTGATCATCTCCGTGTCGTAGGCGGGCAGGCCCCAGTCGGCCTGATAGCGTTCCCGCTTGGCCTCCGCCATCTCGGGCTGGGCGGCCCGCAGCCCCTCGATATACGCCTCCGACAGTTCCAGGGGCGGGATATCCGGCTCGGGGAAGTAGCGGTAGTCCTGGGCGTTCTCCTTGGAGCGCATGGCGTAGGTGGCGTCCTTGTTCTCATCCCAGCGGCGGGTCTCCTGGACCACCCGCTTACCCTCCTCGATGAGCTCGATCTGCCGCCGGGCCTCGTAGGCGATGGCCCGGGAGATGGCCTTGAAGGAGTTCAGGTTCTTCATCTCGGTGCGGGTGCCGAATTCCTGAGAACCGGCAGGGCGCACCGACAGGTTCACGTCGCACCGCAGGGAGCCCTCCTGCATCTTGCAGTCGGACACCCCCAGATATTGCAGAGTGGAGCGCAGCTTCTCCAGGTAGGCGATGACCTCCTCCGCCGAGCGGAAGTCGGGCTCGGTGACGATCTCGATGAGGGGCACGCCGCAGCGGTTGTAGTCCGCCCGGGTCTGGTCCAGCCAGGGATCGTGGACCAGCTTGCCCGCGTCCTCCTCCATGTGCAGCTCGTGGATGCGGATGGTCTTGCCTTCCCCGATGTCCACTTTGCCGTCGTGGCAGATGGGCAGGTAGAGCTGGGAGATCTGATAGGCCTTGGGCAGGTCGGGGTAAAAATAGTTCTTCCGGTCAAAGCGGCTGGTCCGGCTGATCTGGCAGTTCAGGGCCAGCCCGGCCTTCACGGCAAATTCCAGCACCTTCTCGTTGAGCACCGGCAGGGTGCCCGGCATACCGGTACACACCGGGCAGCAGTGGGTGTTGGGCGCGCCGCCGAATTGGGTGGTGCAGGAGCAGAAGATCTTGGTCTTGGTGGCCAGCTCCACATGGGTCTCCAGACCGATCACGGTTTCCCAAGTCATTGGGCGTCACCTCCTTTGGGGCTTTTCTTGTGCCAGTCGGTGTCCAGCTGGAAGGCGTGGGCGGCGTTGAGCACCCCGCCGTCGCCCAGGGCGGGACCGATGAGCTGGGCCCCAATGGGCAACCCCTTGCTGTCAAAGCCGCAGGGCATGGACAGGGCGGGCAGGCCCGCCAGGTTCACCGATACGGTGTAGATGTCGCTGAGGTACATCTTCAGCGGGTCGGTGAGGCTCTCCCCCAGCTTGGGGGCGGTGGTCGGGGCCACCGGGGTGAGCAGCAGATCGTACTTGGCAAAGGCCTCGTCAAAGGCCTTCTTGATGACCGCTTTCACCTGGAGGGCCTTTTTGTAGTAGGCGTCATAGTAGCCGGAGGACAGCACGAAGGTGCCCAGCAGGATGCGCCGCTTTACCTCGGAGCCGAAGCCCTGGGTGCGGGTCTTGCAGTAGAGGTCGGTGAGATCCTCATAGCCCTCAGCCCGCCAGCCGTACTTCACGCCGTCGAACCGGGACAGGTTGGAGGAGGCCTCGGCGGCGGCGATAATATAATAGGTGGGTACCACGTACTCCATTACCGGCAGGGCAAATTCCTCCACCTCAGCCCCCCGGGCTTTCAGTACATCGGCAGCGGCCAGCACGGCGGCACGCACCTCCGGGTCCAGGCCCTCGCCGAAGCAGTCCACCGGCAGGCCGATCTTCTTGCCCTTCAGGTCGCCGGTGAGGGAGGAGAGCAGTCCTCCGGCGGGGGCGTCCAGGCTGGTGCCGTCCCGGGGGTCCTTGCCCTGGATGAGGTCCAGCACCGCCGCGCAGTCGGCGGCGGAGCGGGCGATGGGACCCATCTGGTCCAGGGAGGAGGCGTAGGCGATAAGGCCGTACCGGGACACGGTGCCGTAGGTGGGCTTCATGCCGGTGACGCCGCAGTAGGCGGCGGGCTGGCGGATGGACCCGCCGGTGTCCGAGCCGATGGCGTACCAAACTTCCCCCGCCGCCACAGCGGCGGCAGCGCCGCCGGAAGAGCCGCCGGCCGCCCGGGTCAGATCCCAGGGGTTTTTTACCGGGCCATAGTGGGAGGTCTCGGAGGTGGAGCCCATAGCGAACTCATCCATGTTCAGCTTGCCCATAGATACCGCTCCGGCGGCGGAGAGACGCTCCACCACGGTGGCGTCGTAGCAGGGGACAAAGCCCTCCAGGATCTTGGAGGCGCAGGTGGTGGCCACCCCCTTGGTACAGATGTTATCCTTGTAGGCCATGGGCACCCCCGCCAGGGGGGAGGCGGACAGGTCGGCCGCCGGGAAAACGGGGCCGTCCACCGTAACAAAGGCGTTGTTGGACCGCTGGGCGGCGTGGATGCGGGAGAGAGCCGCCTCCACCGCCTCCTGCTGGGTCACCTCGCCGGTGCGGAGCTTTTGGGCCAGCTCCAGGGCAGTCAGTTCATACAGTTCCATGTGTGCCACCTCACTCTACCGCTTTGGGGACCAGGAAGGTCTCGCCGTCCCCGGCGGGAGACCCTGCCAGCAGGGTCTCCCGGTCATAGGACGGGACCACCTCGTCGAAGCGCAGCACGTTTTTCAGGGGGAAAATGTGGCTCAGGGGCTCCACATCGGTGGTATCCAGGGTGTTGAGCACATCCATATAGGCCACGATGCGCTCCAGCTCCGCCGTCATGGCGGTTTTCTCCTCCGCCGGCAGCTGGAGCCGGGAGAGTTGGGAGATATAGTCGACCATATCCTCGGTGATTTTCATATTTATTCCTCCTTAAGGCTCCAGCCGGGTGCGGTCTCTGGGGAAGAGGCAAGCCCGGCGCACGTTGTCCAGGCCGCACAGCTGCATGGTCAGCCGCTCCAGACCGATGCCCAGCCCGCCGTGGGGGGGCATCCCGTGCTTGTGGATCATCAGATAGCTTTCAAACTCCGCCGGGTCCATGTCCCGGGCTTCCATCTTGGCCACCTGGGCGGCGTAGTCGTGGATGCGCTGGCCGCCGGTGGTCACCTCCAGACCCCGGAACAGCAGGTCGAAGGACAGGGTGAAGCGGGGATCATCGGGGTCGTCCATGGCGTAGAAGGGCCGCTTCTTGCTGGGATAGTGGGTGACGAACACGAAGTCGCTGCCCCACTCCTCCTTGGCGTACTTGCCGATGGCGTGTTCCTCCTCCGGCTCCAGATCGAAGGGGTCCCGGATCTGATAGCCGTACTTTTCAGCCGCCAGCCGCTTGATCTCGTCAAAGCGGACGGCGGGGATTTTGGAAGCGTCGGGCAGCGCCACCCCCAGCAGAGCCAGCTCGGCGGAATACTCTCTCTTCAGCAGCTCCATCAGGTGCTGAAGGAAGCCCTGCTCCATCTCCATGATCTCGGTAAAGGACTGAATATAGCCCATCTCGAAGTCCAGGGAGGTGTACTCGTTCAGGTGGCGCTGGGTGGAGTGCTTTTCTGCCCGGAATACGGGGGCCACCTCGTACACCCGCTCAAAGGCCCCCACCATGGTCTGCTTGTAGAACTGGGGGGACTGAGCCAGGAAGGCCTTTTTGCCAAAATAGTCCAGGCGGAAGATGTTGGACCCGCCCTCGGCCCCAGCGTGGACGATCTTGGGAGTGTGGATCTCGGTAAAGCCCTCCCCCTGGAGGTAGTCCCGGAAGGCCCGGCCGATGGCGGCCTGGATGCGGAACACCGCCCGTTCCTTGGGGGCTCTCAGTACCACAGGCCGCAGGCCCAGCTCGGTGTCCAGGTTCAAATCCAGCTTTTTCTTGGAAAGAGGCACCGGCAGGGGAGCGGCGGGGCGGGACAGGACGGTGAGGCTGGCGTCGGTCAGCTCTCTGCCGCCGGGGGCCCGGGGCTCCTCCCGCCAGATACCGCTGGCGGTGACGGCGCACTCCTCGGTGGCCCCGTCCAGGGCGTCCTTCTGGGTGCAGACGCACTGGACCAGGCCGGTGCGGGTGCGCAGGGTAACGAAGGTGATGCCGCCCATGTCCCGGAGGGCATGGACCGCGCCGTGGATGGTGACGGGCTGGTTATTCCGGCCCTCCACCGCTTTGTCGATTTGTTTTGCCAGGAATACCATACCGTTCACAACCTTTCTTGTTTGAAAAAATAAAAAAAGTCCCGAAGTCGATGAAAACGACTTCGGGACGGAAAAACTCCGCGGTACCACCCGTAGTTGCCCCATCACCCTTGATGGAGCCACTTGGAACTCTTAACGCGAGTAACACGGACGGACCTACCTCCCAGACGGGGCTCGGCACGCCGGCTCAAAAGTGTTGCGCCATCCCATCCTGCCGGACCGGGCTCTCAGTCGGTGACCCGGATTCTCTGTCGACTCTCACGGGCGGCGGTCTTTGTCGCAGCCTTTATGGGCGTAGTATATGCGCTTTTGCGTGGAAAAGCAACTGTGAATTTTGACAAAATCTGCCCTAGGCAAGGGGGCGGCCCCTATGTTACAATGGGGAAAATCATCGAAGAAAGGGGGGCGGAGGCCGTGAAGAACTGGGATGAGCTCTACGCCGAATGTATGGACTGCCGCAGGTGCTCCCTGGCTGATACCCGGCACAACGTGGTCTTTGGCGAGGGCGCCAGGGATGCGGAGGCCATGTTCATCGGCGAGGGCCCCGGCGAGCAGGAGGACCTGACCGGACGTCCCTTTGTGGGCCGGGCGGGCCAGCTGCTGGACGATATGCTGGAGATGATCGACTTGCGCCGGGAGAAGGTGTTCATCGGCAATATGGTCAAGTGCCGTCCGCCGGGAAACCGGGACCCGCTGAACATCGAGCAGGAGGCCTGTATCGGCTACCTGCGCAATCAGGTGGCCTTAATCCGGCCCAAAATCATCGTCTGCCTGGGCCGTATTGCCGCCATCCGGCTGATGAAGGACGATTTCAAGATCACCCGGGAGCATGGCCAGTGGATGGAGAAAGCCGGGGTATGGATGATGGCCATGTTCCATCCTTCCGCCCTGCTGCGGGACCCCTCCAAGCGGCCGGAGAGCTTTGTGGACTTAAAGACCCTCCAGGCCAAGATCCGGGAGATCTGCACCCATACCTATAACGATTGAGCGGGCAGAAACAGGCCCGCTGCTCTGGTCTGCCTGACAGACCCCGCCGTATTTTACGGCGGGGCCTGATGGTTTTTCTTGCATTGATGTTGTATTTCTAGTATAATATCCTGGATTATGGAGGCGGTAGATGCCGCCAGGATATGATACGAGGAAGTGCAGTCAATGAAGTACGATTTTGCTGCCATTGAGCCTAAGTGGCAGAAAAAATGGGCAGAAGAAAAGACCTTCCGCTGCGAAAATCACAGCGACAAACCCAAATTTTACGCCCTGGTGGAGTTCCCCTACCCCTCCGGGCAGGGCCTGCACGTGGGCCACACCCGCCCCTACACCGCCATGGATGTGGTGGCCCGCAAGCGCCGCATGGACGGCTACAATGTGCTCTTCCCCATGGGCTATGACGCCTTCGGCCTGCCCACGGAGAACTACGCCATCAAGAACCACATCCACCCCGCCAAGGTGACCCACGATAACATCGAGAACTTTACCCGCCAGCTGCATATGCTGGGCTATTCCTTCGATTGGGACCGGGTCATCAACACCACCGATCCCGCCTACTACAAGTGGACCCAGTGGATCTTCCTCCAGCTGTACAAGCACGGCCTGGCCTACAAGACCACCATGCCTGTGAACTGGTGTACCTCCTGCAAGTGCGTGCTGGCCAATGAGGAGGTCGTGGACGGCGTTTGTGAGCGCTGCGGCTCTCCCGTTATCCGCAAGGAGAAGAGCCAGTGGATGCTCAAGATCACCGAGTACGCCCAGCGGCTTATCGATGATCTGGACGACCTGGACTTCATCGAGCGGGTCAAGACCCAGCAGAAGAACTGGATCGGCCGCTCCACCGGTGCCGAGGTCACCTTCAAGGCAACCACCGGCGAGGACATCGTGGTGTTCACCACCCGGCCCGACACCCTGTTCGGCGCCACCTATATGGTCCTCTCTCCCGAGCACGCCCTGGTGAAGGGCTGGCTGGAGAGCGGCAAGCTGGCCAATGCCGACGATGTAAAGGCCTACCAGGCCGCCGCCGCCTCCAAGTCCGACCTGGAGCGCACCGAGCTGAACAAGGAAAAGACCGGCGTGTGCCTGGACGGCGTGAAGGGCATCAACCCGGTCAACGGCAAGGAGATCCCCATTTTTATCTCCGACTACGTCCTGGCCACCTACGGCACCGGCGCCATCATGGCCGTGCCTGCTCACGACGACCGCGACTGGGAGTTTGCCAAGAAGTTCGGCTGTGAGATCATCGAGGTGGTCTCCGGCGGCGAGGACGTGCAGAAGGCCGCCTTCACCGCCAAGGACGAGACCGGCATCCTGGTCAACTCCGA
>DWXO01000105.1 GCA_019119165.1 Candidatus Flavonifractor intestinigallinarum
CCAAAAGGCCGGTGATGCGGATACAGTGGGTGTCCGCCACCACCACGCCGGGGGTGTGGTATACATCTCCCAGGATCAGGTTGGCGGTCTTGCGGCCCACGCCGGGCAGCTTCAGCAGGTCCTCCATATTGTCGGGCACCACGCCGCCGTACACCTCCACCAGCATCCGGGCGGCGGCCACGATGTCCCGGGCCTTGGCCCGGAAGAAGCCGGTGGAATGGATGTAGGTCTCCACCTCGCTGACGTCGGCCTCCGCCAGGGACTCCAGGGTGGGGAAGCGGGCGTACAGGGCTGGCGTGACCATATTCACCCGCTCGTCGGTACACTGGGCGGCCAGACGGACGGCGAAGAGCAGCTCATAGGGCTTGGGATATTGCAGGGAACACAGGGCGTCGGGGTAGAGGCGCTTGAGCTCCTCCACGATGGCAATGACATCCTGATGGTCTTTCATAGGATCACCTCGTTAGACAATATAACACACAACGGAGCAAAAAACGAGTGGGTTTTTCTCATGGTGACGATTGTAATTTTTAAGACCATCCGGTATAATGAGTTAAATCGCTAAAAATTTGAAAGGTGGCGACAGACATTGGTCAAGGATATCATGGAGTTTCTTACCGCCCAGGACCCGGAGGTAGGCAAGGCCGTTGAGGCGGAGTACGCCCGGCAGCAGCGCAACATTGAGCTCATCGCCTCGGAGAACTTCGTCAGCCAGGCGGTTTTGGCCGCGGCGGGCACGGTGCTCACCAACAAATACGCCGAGGGCTATCCCGGCAAGCGGTATTACGGCGGTTGCCAGTGCGTGGACGTGGTGGAGGAGATCGCCCGCAAGCGGGCCTGCCAGCTCTTTGGAGCCGACCACGCCAATGTGCAGCCCCACTGCGGCGCCAACGCCAATTTCGCGGTCTATCAGGCCCTGTGTGAGCACGGCGACACCGTGCTGGGTATGGATCTGGCCAACGGCGGCCACCTGACCCACGGCTCTCCCGTCAACTTCTCCGGCAAGAACTACAATATGGTGGCCTACGGCGTCAATGAGCAGGGGTATATCGACTACGATCAGGTCCGGGATCTGGCCAAAAAGCACCAGCCCAAGATGATCCTGGCCGGCGCCTCCGCCTATCCCCGCATCATCGACTTCAAGACCTTTGCCGACATCGCCCATGAGGTGGGAGCCTACCTCTTTGTGGATATGGCCCACATCGCCGGTCTGGTGGCCGCCGGGCTCCATCCCAACCCGGTGCCCTATGCCGACGTGGTGTCCACCACCACCCACAAGACCCTCCGGGGTCCCCGTGGCGGCATGATCCTGTGCAAGGAGGAGCTGGCCAAGAAGATCGACTCCGCCATCTTCCCCGGCAGCCAGGGCGGCCCCCTGGAGCACATTATTGCCGCCAAGGCGGTGGCTCTGGGCGAGGCCCTCAAGCCCGAGTTCAAGACCTACCAGCAGCAGATCGTGAAGAACGCCGCCGCCCTGGCGGACGCCCTGCTGAAGGAGGGCTTCGATCTGGTGTCCGGCGGCACCGACAACCACCTGATGCTGGTGGACCTGCGGCCCGCCCACCTCACCGGCAAGGAGATGGAGCACCGTCTGGACGAGGTCAACATCACCGTCAACAAGAACGCCATCCCCAACGACCCCGAGAAGCCCTTTGTCACCTCCGGTGTCCGGGTGGGCACCCCCGCCGCCACCAGCCGGGGCTTCCAGGAGGAGGACATGAAGGTCATCGCCCAGGTCATGTGGCAGACTGCCACCAACTTCGAGGGCAACCAGGAGGCGCTCCGCGCCCAGGTGGCCCAGCTCACCGCCAAATACCCCCTGTACGAATAATCGAACGTGTGTTAGAATGGAGCGGAAGAAATTCCGCTCCATTCTGCTTTCTAAGGGAGGTCGTTCCCATGACATACCGGCCTTTGGCGGACGAGATCCGGCCCCAGTCTCTGGATGAGGTGGTGGGCCAGCGCCACATTTTGGGGGAGGGAGGGCTGCTCCGCCGCATCATTGAGGGGGGCAACATCCCCAATCTGGTGTTTTACGGCCCCTCGGGCACCGGCAAGACCACGGTGGCCAACATCATCGCCAAGCGCACCAACCGGCCTCTTCACCGGCTCAATGCCACCACCGCCTCCATCTCCGACATCAAGGAGATCATGGCTCAGATCGGCACCATGCTGGCCCCCGACGGGGTGCTGCTCTACCTGGACGAGATCCAGTATTTTAACAAGAAACAGCAGCAGTCCCTGCTGGAGTTCATGGAGAACGGCAAGATCACCCTCATTGCCTCCACCACCGAGAACCCCTACTTCTATGTCTACAACGCGGTACTCAGCCGCTCCAGCGTCTTTGAGTTCAAGCCCCTTACCGCCGCTGATGTGCTGCCCGCCGTGGAGCGGGGTATCAGGCTCATGGGGGAGCGGCTGGAGGGTGAGGTGGTGTGCGAGGAAGGGGTGAAGGAGCATATCGCCTCGGCCTGTGGCGGGGATGTCCGCAAGGCCATGAACGCGGTGGAGCTGCTTCTCAACTCCGCCAAGCGGGAGCAAGGAAAACTCCTTGTCACTCTGGCCGACGCTCAGACGGTGGCCCAGCGCTCCGCCATGCGGTACGACCGGGAGGGGGACGACCACTACGACATCGCCTCCGCCCTGATGAAGTCCCTCCGGGGCTCCGACCCGGATGCCGCCTGTCACTATCTGGCCCGGCTGCTGGAGGCGGGGGACCTGATCACTGCCATCCGGCGGCTGCTGTGCTCGGCCAGCGAGGACGTGGGCATGGCCTATCCCCAGGCCGCCCTCATCGTCAAGGCCCTGGTGGACAACGCCCTCCAGCTGGGCCTGCCCGAGGCCCGGCTGCCTCTGGCCCAGGCGGCCATTCTGCTGGCCACCGCGCCCAAGTCTAACTCGGTGTACAAGGCCATTGCCGCCGCCCAGGCCGATATCCGCAAGGGCAAGACGGGGGACTACCCCCGGCACCTCCAGAACGTCCACGCCGACTCGGCGGGGATGGAGCGGGACCAGGGGTACCTGTACCCCCACGACTTCCCTAACCACTGGGTACGCCAGCAGTACCTGCCCGACGCTCTGGCGGGCAGTCACTATTATCAATATGGAGACAACAAGGTGGAACAGGCCGCCAAACGGTACTGGGATGCCATCATGGGGGACAAACCCTAAATCAGGTTGTCCGCATAAACCGCCGCTCTGCCGCATATAGATAGCCCACACTCATACAGAAGGGATGCGGGCCGGCATGGGAGAGCAGCGAAGCAGGGTTGCAAGCAGAAAAACGGGACGAAGCAAGGGAAAAACGGTGCTGGGCCCACGGGAGCGGCGGCGGATCACCCAGCTGGTGGTCTGTCTGGCCCTGTTTTTGGCGGTATTCATCGGAAAAGGGGTCTTTCCGGAGCGGATCAACGCCCTGCGGGAGCAGGTGCTGGGTCTGCTGCGGGGAGACACGGATTTTCAGACGGTCTTTGCCGACCTGGGCCAATCCATCTCCAAGGGAGAGCCTGTGCTGGAGACCCTGGGGGACGCCTGGAACCAGATGCTGGGCGGGGAGGAGGCCAAGCCCGGCGGGACGGCGGGGGAGAACGCCCTCTATGCCGCCCAGGTCGCCTGGCTCAGCGGCTTTGGCCGTCAGGCGGGCACCGGGACCCTGGGTCTGAAGATCGACCCCCAGGCCACCCCGGCAGTGGCCGCTACCCCGGCGCCCCAGCCGGAGGCCACCCCCGAACCCACCCCAACCCCCGAGCCGGCGGTGGAGCACGTGGACTACACCGGTCCCGCTCTGCCGGACAACACCTCCATGGATAAGTACCGGCTGGATGTGGGGGAGACGGTGAGTCCGGTGATGGGGGTGCTCACCTCGCCCTTTGGCTGGCGGGAGCACCCGGTGGACGGGGAGGAGAAGTTTCATAACGGAGTGGATCTGGCTGTAAACACCGGCACCCAGGTAAAGGCCTTTGCCGACGGGGTGGTGGACTACATCGGAGACGACCCGGACCAGTACGGCCTCTACCTCCAGATCAGCCACGCCAACGGGGTGAAGAGCTTTTATGCCCATTGCAGTCAGCTGCTGGTCAGTCAGGGCCAGACGGTGAAAGTGGGGGATACGGTGGCCCTGTCCGGTGACACCGGCAACACCACCGGCCCCCATCTGCATCTGGAACTGCGGTTCAACGGGGTGCGGATCAATCCCATCTACTATATCGAGACCAACTGAATGAGATGGGGGCGTGTGGAGATCACGGCGGGGGCCCTGCTGCTGTGGACCCTGCTGTACTATCTGGACAGCGGGACGCTGGTGCTCCAGGCTCTGGCGGCCTGCGCCCTCCATGAGCTGGGCCATTACGCCGCCATCCGGCTGCTGGGAGGCCGGGTGGCCCGGCTGAAACTCTCCTGCGTGGGGGCGGAGATGGCTCTGTCCGCCCGATCTCCCCTGGGTCCCGCCCGGGAGCTGGCGGCCGCCCTGGCCGGTCCGGCGGTGAACCTGCTGTGCGCCTGGATCTGCTCCGGGCTGGGGGAGGGGTGGTGGTGCTTTACCGGCCTCCATCTGGCGCTGGGGCTGTTCAACCTGCTGCCGGTGGGACCCCTGGATGGGGGGCGGGCGCTGGGCTGCCTGCTGACCCTGGCGGGCAGAGAGGACTGGGCGGGGCCGGTGGTGGGCCTGCTCTCCGCCGGGCTGTCCATGGGTTTGGCCATGGGGGCGCTGCTGCTGTGGCGGGCGGGGGAGGGCAACCTGACCCTGCTGCTGACCGCCCTGTGGCTGGCCGCCGTTCCCCTGCGGAAAACGGGGAAAAAATGAAAAATCTGCTTGCAATTTGGAATGGAGCATGATATACTATCTCGGACTCAATAAAGGGCGGTCCTCTGCGGCTGCCGTCCGGAGCAGGGCGGCGGGAAAATGGCCGGTAAGAACGCCTATCAACAGGAGGAAAATCAAATGGATCTTATGCAGGCTTTCAGCGCCAAGTATCAGAAGGCTGAGCCCCCCGTGGCCAATGTGGGCGACACCGTCCGTGTGCACGTGCACATCAAGGAAGGCAACCGCGAGCGTATCCAGGTCTTTGAGGGCACCGTGATCGCCAAGAAGCACGGCGGCATCGAGGAGACCATCACCGTTCGCCGCGTGTCCTACGGCGTTGGTGTGGAGAAGGTGTTCCCCATCCACGCTCCCGCTGTGGAGAAGATCGAGATCGTCCGCAAGGGTAAGGTGCGCCGCGCCAAGCTGTATTATCTGCGTGACCGCGTGGGTAAGAGCGCCAAGGTCAAGGAGCGCATCTAATCGCATTGGATTTATCCGAAAAAGGAGAGAGGCAGCCGCCTCTCTCTTTTTTTATTTATGCGTGTTGTCTCTTTTCAAACTACTATATCTTGTGTATAATGAAGGTTAAAATGTGAACTGACCGAAAGAAGGAGGCGGGAGCATGAACATCCAATGGTATCCCGGCCATATGACAAAGACACGGCGGCAGATCCAGGCCGACCTGAAGCTGGTGGATCTGGTGGCGGAGATCATCGACGCCCGCATCCCCATCTCCAGCCGCAATCCGGACATTGACGAGATCGTGGGCGACAAGCCCCGGCTTATCATCCTCAACCGGGCGGATCAGGCCGACCCGGCCATGAATAAGGTATGGGGGGACTGGTTCCGCCAGCGGGGCTGGTGGGTCATGGAGACCAACGCCAGGGACGGTAAGGGGGTCAACCAGTTCTCCGCCGCCATCAAATCAGCCCTCAAGGACAAGATCGAGCAGTGGAAGGCCAAGGGCCTGGTGGGCCGCCCGGTGCGGGCCATGGTGGTTGGGGTGCCCAACGTGGGCAAGTCCACCTTCATCAATCAGGTGGCCAAGAAGAAGTCCGCCAAGGCGGGCAACAAGCCCGGCGTCACCCGGGGCAAGCAGTGGGTCAACGTGGATCCGGGCCTGGACCTGCTGGACACCCCCGGTATTCTGTGGCCCAAATTTGAGGACGAGATCACCGGGATGCACCTGGCCTTTACCGGGGCGGTAAAGGACGAGATCATGGACCGGGAGACTCTGGCCTGCCACCTGATGGAGATTTTGGGACAGCGGTACCCCCAGGCCATCACCGACCGCTACAAGGTGGAGCCACAGCCCGGCCTGGCCGGCTGGGAGCTGC
>DWXO01000007.1 GCA_019119165.1 Candidatus Flavonifractor intestinigallinarum
CGGAGGGAAAGATAGTGTGAAAGAAAACCGTCAGGGTTGTCTTTCGTGTGCAATCAACTGACTTTTGAGCACTTTTTTGAAGTGCTCAAAAGTCCGGCAGCTTGTCGAAAATACTTTTTCGACAAGCTGAAGCGTCTGCCGAGGCAGACGCTTTTTTTATACTTTTTTCAGCAGGGCTCCCGGGTCATCATCTCCAGGATCACATGGTCGGTCTCCCGCATCCCCTGGCGGCCCAGTTCGCCCACGTTCTGGATGGTGTGCTCCACGCCGTCGCTGATAATGCCGTCGCCGGTGCGGAATTCCTGGCCGTTCTGGTACATCTGGTAGCCAAAGATACCCGCCTCCACCGCCATGCTGATCTTGGCGGCGCAGCTGGATTTGGCTCCGTCGCACACCACGCCGGAGTGGAAGGCCAGGGCGTTGACGATGGTGTGCTTCACCTGATCATACCCCCCGCCCAGCAGGTAGCAGATCCCGGCCCCCGCCCCCGCTCCGGCGCTCACCGCGCCGCAGAAGGCGGACAAGCGGCCAATGTAGGTCTTTTGATGGATGGTACACAGGTCGGATACCGCCAGTGCCCGGTACATCCGCTCCTCCGGAATGCCCAGGGAGCGGGCGTACTCAATGACGGGCACCGAGGCGGTGATGCCCTGGTTGCCGCTGCCCGAGACAATGACCACCGGCATTTCGCAGCCGTTCATCCGGGCGTCGGAGCCGGCGGCGGCCTTGGCCCGGGCCCGCCGCTCCAGGGAGGCCTCGGTGCTCATGAGCACCTTGCCCACGTTGGCCCCGTAGGCGTGGAGCAGGCCCTCCTCCGCGATGGCCATATTGCATTGGATCTGGGGGTCCAGCAGGGGACGCAGGTCGTCCACATCCACACTGTCGGCAAAGTCCACGATCTCCTGAATGGAGAGGATGGAGCGGTCGGTGAGGGCGGTCTCCTGCTCTCCCTCCACCGGAATGTCGATCTCCTTCACCCCGTCCTTCTCCAGCAGCACGATGTTGGTGTGATAGTTGGCAATCCGCAGGGTGACGGTGTGGCCGCCGCCGGTGAGGGTGACGGTGTAATCGAAGGTCAGGGGTGTTTCGGCCAGATGGACCCCGATGGGGTGGGACTGGAGAAAACGGGCCATCTCCTCCTTCTGAGCCTCCGTCACCACAGAAATGACCTCCAGAACCTTGTCCGGGTCTCCCGCCACCAGTCCGGCGGTGACGGCGGCGGGGATGCCCTTCAGCCCGCCGGTATTGGGGACAATGACGCTCTTCACATTTTTGATCAGGTTGCCGCTGACCTGGACGGAGACGGTGTCGGGCAGGCAGCCCAGGGCCCGGCGGGCCACCGCCGCGCCGTAGGCCAGGGCGATGGGCTCGGTGCAGCCCATGGCGGGGACCAGCTCCTCCCGCAGGATCTGTAAGTAGGCCTGATAGTGGGGATCGGTTTTCTTCATGAACGGTTCTTCCTTCCCGCACGCCCAGGGGCGCGCTTTTTCCGATTATCTACATGATATCCGACCTTTTCCTTGTTGTAAAGGGCCGCTCCTCCGATGCCGGAAAAAAACAAAAAATTTTTTTCTTCGGTGTACGCAACCGTCCAACTTTTGGGGGTGGAACCGCTAAAAGTGAAGAGGACACAGGACCTCTTCCAACAGCAGGCGGGGCGGTACGGGATGGGGCGTCTCCCCGGCAAAGAGGAGGTGAACAGGATGGCCAGATTGCAGGAATTATCCGGGCAGTATCGGGAGGCGGCCGCCCGGCTGCGGCTGGGACTGGAGGCGGCCAAGCAGCGCCTGGAGGGGCAGGAGGGAACAGAGCGGCAGGTGACAAACCGGGAGATCCTGATGCTGCGTCAGATGCTGCGGGAGATGCGGGAGCTGCGGCAGCTGGCGGAGGAGTACTACACCCGGCCCAGGAGCGGAAAGTATACCACCGCCGATCTGACCGCGCCCCGGGTCAACGGGGAGAAGCTGTGAGCGGGGCCAGGGAGATCCGGGACCGGGTACGGGTGCTGCGGGAGCAGAGGGCCGCCCTTCAGGCCAGTCTGGATGGGGCCCGGGGCAGAGAGGAGAGAGATCTCCGGCTGGAACTGGCCCGAACAGAGGAGGATCTGACAAATTGCGCCCGGCTCCTTCGGGAACTGATGCCCCGGCACAGGATCAGCCGGGGGATCACCTGGGCCGGTGTGGACGGCTGGCGGTGGGATCAGATGCAGTACAAGACCTGGACGGAGATGGAAGGGGCCCAGACCCAGGAGGGATCCACGGAGCGGGACAAGATGCGCCTGGCGGTGCGGGTTGCCCGGAAGGGGCTCACGGCGGTTCAGGAGGCTTATCTGGCCGCCGCCGGTGGGGGCAAGCCCCAGGCCCAGGTAGCCCGGGAGGCGGGCAGGAACCGCTCTACCGTATGCCGCACCCTCCAGCGGGGACAGCGCCGAATCGAGGCGGACGCCAAAGCCCTCTATCAGCTGCTGGACCGTCAGGAAGGCGGTCCTCTGGTGGTGGACCTGGGGGAGCGGTCGGTGCTGAAAGCGGTGCTGGACCGGCTCACTCTCCGGCAGCAGACCTATCTGTATCTCTACTACGGGGAGTGGCTCTCCCTGCGGGAGATCGGCACCCTGCTGGGGGTGGACCACGCCTCGGTGCTGCGGTCCATCCGGTGCGGGCTCAAGCGGCTGGAAAGCCTGGCCCTGGGGGCGGAGGTGGAGGTGCGGGGGCTGGACAGCCTGGAGGAGCGGCTGATGGCCCACTTCAACGACCTGCCCCCGGAGGAGGAGCCCCGGGAGAAGGTGACCTACCAAAAGCGGGGCGTTCCCACCCCAAAGCCTCCGCCGGTGGGGCTGACAAGGCGGCTGCTGCGGTTGGTCCGGGGCGGACAGGTCCGGACCGTGGAGGCGGGAGAATCTGTTCCCGACCTTCGGAGCGAGGGGTGGAGCAGCGGCAGGCTGCTGGCCTGGCTGAGAGCGCAGGGGGAGGGGCGAAAGGAAAAGCGCTCCTGGCTGCGCAGGCTGTTGTATCATTTATGGACATGGATAAGGAGGGATCTGGATGTTGACCATCATTGAGATCGAGGCCAGAGCGGACGGCGGCCACGGCTTGCAGAGCCAGAGCCACCGGACGGAGTGCTGGCTGGAGGGGTGGATCGCGGTGCCGCCCCAGCTGGAGCAGGCGGCCTGGGACTGCCGCGGCTACTGCGAGCTGGACATACAGGACGGTGTGCTGGTGGGGCTGACCCCCGGCCAGATGCCGGAACGGGAGCCCGCCCCGGAGCCGGAACCCACGGCAGAGGAGCGGCTGCGGGCGGATGTGGACTATCTGGCCATTATGACGGGGGTGGAACTGTGAACGTATACGAACTGGCCCAGACCTACTATCCCAGACTGTGGGATGAGAAGCGCATACAGGCCCTGGCTGCGGCGGGCAAGCTGACGGAGGAGGAGGCCGCCGCCATTCTGAACTCTCAGGAAGAGGCATAACGGGCAGCAGACAGCCGCCCCGGTACCCGATTCTATGGAATCAGGTACCGGGGCGGCTGCGTTTTAGAAAACTGCGGTCAAAGAGACACACCTGCGGCTCTATAGAGCAAACCTCCTGCCAAACCAGCAAATTTGTTATTAACAAAATTCAATCATACAATCAATTAGATTTGTTTGATTTAATGGTTGTGCAATGTTATACTAAAGCCCGCCCAAAGTCAAGGGGGAACCGGACAATGGGGAACACTAAAGGAGAAACTTGTATGGAAAAGAAAAAGATCAAAATTGGCCTGATTCCCAAGCTTATTATCGCAATCATCCTTGGTATCCTGTTTGGGTCCTTTATGCCGGAGTGGTTCAACCGGGCGATTGTGACCTGCTCCTCGATTTTCAGCACCTTCCTGTCCTTTATCATCCCTCTGATGATCGTAGCCTATGTGACCATGGGCATCGCCAACCTGCGCAGCGGCGCCGGTAAGCTGCTGCTCATCACCGTCATATTGTCCTATGTGTCCACGCTGGTGGCGGGCTCCGCCTCCTACCTGGTGTCCTCCAACCTCTTCCCATCCTTCATGAGCGAGGGCGCCCTGGACCAGATTGCCCAGACGGCGGACGTCTCCCTGGAGAGCTACTTCACCCTGTCCATTACGCCGCTGCTGGATACCCTGTCCGCCGTGACCCTGGCCTTTGTGCTGGGCCTGTGCCTGTCCACCATGCGGGGCAAGGAGATCGGCGACAGCCTCTACCACGGCATGGAGGACTTCTCCGCCATCATTGACAAGGTGCTCCACAAGGTCATCATCCCCCTGCTGCCCCTCTATATCTGCGGTACCTTTACCAACATGACCGCCTCCGGCAAGACCTTCGCCATTCTGGGCATCCTGTGGAAGGTGTTCCTGGTGGTCATCGCCATGCACCTCATCTATATTATGATCCAGTTCGTGGTGGCCGGTCTGGTGTCGGGCAAGAATCCCTTTGTGCTCATTCGCAACCAGATTCCCGGCTACGCCACCGCCGTGGGCACCCAGTCCTCCGCCGCCACCATCCCCGTCAACCTGGAGTGCGCCAGAAAGGACGGCATCCTGGAGGAGATCCGCAGCTTTGTGGTGCCCCTGTGCGCCAACATCCACATGGCCGGGTCCATGATCACCATTACCGCCTGCGCCACCGCCGTGTGCCTGATGTACCAGCTGCCCATCAGCCTGGGCACCGTGGTCCCCTTTATCATGACCCTGGGCATTGCCATGGTGGCCTCCCCCGGTGCTCCCGGCGGCTCCATCATGACTGCTCTGCCCTTCCTGTATATGGTGTTCGGCGCTGAGGCCGGAGATGTGAACGGCCCCATCTGCGCCATCATGGTGGCCCTTTATATCACCCAGGACTCCTTTGGCACCGCCTGCAACGTGTCGGGAGACAACGCTATCGGTACCATCGTCAACACCATCTACCAGAAATTCATTCTGAAGGCGCCTGCCGCCTCGGAGGAGTGATCCTATGTCATTCATCAGCGTATTCGACGTATTGGGGCCCAATATGGTCGGCCCCTCCAGCTCCCACACTGCGGGAGCTGTGGCCATCGCCAATGTGGCTCAAAAACTGTTGGCTCCGCCGCTGAAAAAGGTGGACTTTACCCTGTACGGCTCCTTTGCCAAGACCTATCACGGCCACGGTACCGACCGGGCTTTGCTGGGCGGCATCATGGGCTTCTCCACCGACGATCTGCGTATTCGGGACTCCTTCCGCATTGCCGACGAGCGGGGGCTGACCTTCTCCTTCACCCCCAATGAGGTGGAGACCGAGGTCCACCCCAACACCGTGGACATCAGGATGGAGAACGCTGCCGGACAGGTTATGACGGTCCGGGGCGAGTCCCTGGGAGGCGGCAAGATGCACATTGTGCGCATCAACGGCGTCCGGGTGGACTTCAGCGGCGAGTACGCCTCGGTGGTGGTGATCCAGCAGGACAAGCCCGGTGTGGTGGCCCACATCACCAAAGTGCTCAGTGACCGCAACGTGAACATCGCCTTTATGCGTCTGTTCCGGGAGGGCAAGGGAGATACCGCCTACAGCATCATTGAGTCGGACGGCACCCTGCCTGACGGCATCGACCAGGAGCTGCGGGCCAACCCCTATATCCAGGACGTTATGATCGTTCAGTCGTAAGGAGGCGGGAACATGGAGTTTAAAAATGCCAACGAGCTGCTGGCGTTGTGCCAGCAGGAGGGGTGTCCCATCTCTGAGATCATGCGCCGCCGGGAGTGTATTCTGGGCGAGACCACGGTGGATACTGTCACCCGGCGTATGAGCCGGGTGCTGGAGATCATGCGGGAGTCGGCCACCATCCCGCTGACCAGCCCCATCCGCTCCATGGGCGGGCTCATCGGCGGCGAGGCCAAGCATCTGGCCGCCCATGCCGCCCAAAAGAAGGATATCTGCGGTCCTGTGCTGCAAAAGGCGGTTACCTACGCCATGGCCGTGCTGGAGGTCAACGCCTCCATGGGCCTTATCGTGGCCGCTCCCACCGCCGGCTCCTCCGGCGTGGTGCCCGGCCTGCTGCTGGCCCTCCAGGAGACCTACCACATCTCAGACGAGCGGATCATGGACGGGCTGTTCAACGCCGGAGCCATCGGCTATCTGGCTATGCGGAATGCCACCGTGGCCGGTGCGGTGGGCGGCTGCCAGGCGGAGGTGGGCATTGCCGCCGCCATGGCCGCCTCCGCCGCCGTGGAGCTGATGGGGGGCGAGCCGGAGCAGTGCCTCAGCGCAGCCTCCACCGTGCTGATGAATATGCTGGGCCTGGTATGCGACCCGGTGGGCGGTCTGGTGGAATACCCCTGTCAGAACCGCAACGCAGCCGGGGTGGCAAACGCGCTGGTAGCCGCCGAGATCGCCCTGAGCGGGATTCAGCAGCTGATCCCCTTTGACGAGATGCTCTCCGCCATGTACCGGGTGGGCCGCTATCTGCCCGCCGAGCTGCGGGAGACCGCCCGGGGCGGCTGCGCCACCACCCCCTCCGCCTGTGAGCGGTGCGGGTGCTGTGGCTGACAGCTTAATACAAAATAGAAATGGCCGCCCGATCGGGCGGCCATTTTTCGTATATTGAGAAATATACAGGGCTTACTCCAGCACCGCGCCCCGGGAGGCGGAGGTGACCAGCTTGGCATACCGGGCCAGATAGCCGGTTTTGACCTTGGGCTCGGGGCACACCCACTTGGTCTTGCGCTCTGCCAGGGTGGCCTCGTCCACCTGCACCTCGATCTTGCAGGAGGGGATGTCAATGGAGATGACGTCGCCCTCCTCCACGAAGGCGATGGGGCCGCCCAGTGCGGCCTCGGGGGAGACATGGCCGATGGCGGCGCCGCGGGTGGCGCCGGAGAAGCGGCCGTCGGTAATGAGAGCCACGCTCTCGCCCAGGCCCATGCCTACGATGGCAGAGGTGGGGTTGAGCATCTCCCGCATACCGGGGCCGCCCTTGGGGCCCTCGTAGCGGATGACCACCACGTCGCCGGGGACGATCTTACCGGCGTAGATGGCGGTGATGGCCTCCTCCTCGCTGTCAAACACCCGGGCGGGGCCGGTGTGGGTCATCATCTCGGGGGCCACGGCGGAGCGCTTCACCACGCAGCCCTCGGGGGCAAGGTTGCCCTTGAGCACGGCGATGCCGCCGTCGGGGGAGTAGGGGTTTTCGATGGGCCGGATGATCTCGGGATTGCGGTTGACCACGCCCTCCAGATTCTCCTCCAGAGTCTTGCCGGTGCAGGTCATGACGCTGGTGTCCAGCAGGCCCTTCTTGGTAAGCTCTTTCATGACGGCGTACACGCCGCCGGCGCCCTCCAGATCCTCCATGTAGGTATCGCCGGCGGGGGCCAGGTGGCACAGGTTGGGGGTCTTGGAGGAGATCTCGTTGCTCATGTCCAGAACCAGCTCGATGCCGCACTCATGAGCGATGGCGGGCAGGTGGAGCATGGTGTTGGTGGAGCAGCCCAGGGCCATGTCCACCGCCTCGGCGTTGTGGAAGGCGGCGGGGGTCATGATGTCCCGGGGACGGATGTCCTTCTTCACCAGTTCCATGATCTGCATACCGGCGTGCTTGGCCAGCCGCAGCCGGGCGGACCACACGGCGGGAATGGTGCCGTTGCCCCGCAGGCCCATGCCGATGGCTTCGGTGAGGCAGTTCATGGAGTTGGCGGTGTACATACCGGAGCAGGAGCCGCAGGTGGGACAGGCGTTGTTCTCGTAGTCCTCCACGCCGCACTCATCCAGCTTGCCCGCCTTGTAGGCGCCCACCGCCTCAAACATATGGGAGAGGCAGGAGCGGCGGCCGTCGTTGAGCCGGCCGGCCAGCATGGGACCGCCGGAGCAGAAGATGGTGGGGATGTTCACCCGGGCGGCGGCCATCAGCAGGCCGGGCACGTTCTTGTCGCAGTTGGGGATCATCACCAAACCATCGAACTGGTGAGCGATGGCCATGGCCTCGGTGGAGTCGGCGATCAGGTCCCGGGTGACCAGGGAGTATTTCATGCCGATGTGGCCCATGGCGATGCCGTCGCACACGGCGATGGCGGGGAACTCCACCGGGGTGCCGCCGGCGGCACGGACGCCCGCCTTGACAGCTTCGGCGATCTTGTCCAGGTTCATGTGGCCGGGGACGATCTCATTGTAGGAGCACACCACGCCGATGAGGGGGCGCTCCAGCTCCTCCTTGGTGTAGCCCAGAGCGTAAAAGAGGGAGCGGTTGGGGGCGCGCTCCACGCCCTTGGTAACATTATCGCTGCGCATGGGAAATGACCTCCTTATATGTATCACTTGCGTTGTATGATAACGCTTGCATTGTCTGACTATATACTATATGATAGAAGGAGAACTGTCAAGGACTGACCAGAAGGGAAGTAGGGTATGGAGAAAAAAAGTTTGGCCCAGCAGACGGCGGAGGGGCTGTACAGCCGCATTGTGGTGGAGAAGGGGCTCAGGCCGGGGGAGAAGCTGCCCAACGAGGTGGAGCTGGCCGGAGAGCTGGGGGTGAGCCGGGCCACCCTGCGGGAGGCCATCCGCACCCTGACCGCCCAGGGGGTGCTGGAGGTGCGCCGGGGCAAGGGCACCTTTGTGTCGGCGGCGGTGGAGGAGATGGACGACTTCGGTTTCTCCAGCCTAGAGCGGGTGCGGGGGCAGCTGCGGGATCTGTTTGAGCTGCGCTCCATCTTTGAGCCCAGGGCCGCCGCCCTGGCCTGCCGTCGGGCCACGGAGGAGGAACTGGCGGACATCCTGGCCCGGGGAGAGGCGGTGGAGCGGTGCATCCGAGCGGGGGAGGACCGGACCCAGGCCGACCGGGCCTTTCACGCCGCCATCGTCCGGGGCGCCCATAACGAATTTCTGGTGCGGCTGCTTCCTCTTATCGATCAGGCGGTGTCCGCCGCCCTGACGGCGGGGGAGCACCAGGAGCAGCTGGCCGAGGACACCTGCCGGGATCACGCCCTGCTGATGGAGTTTTTCCGCAAGCGGGACGGGGAGGGGGCGGGCTACGCCATGGCCATCCATATGCGCCACTCCATGGATGTGATGGGGCTGGAGGAATGAGAGTTGATTGACGAAAGCTTTGTGCCTCTTTATAATAATGCGTACTGAACAAAGCCACAAGCCTTGAAAACCAAGGTTTTCAAGGCCAAATGGCTTTGTTCAAGTGCAAGGGTTTTGGACGATCTCGTCCAAAAAACCTCGCACCTTCCGTTGGTGCGTTGAGACGCGCCAACGGAAATACGCATTGTAACAATGGCTGAATTTCATAAAAACGGCCACTTCGAGCTGTTTTTATGAAATTGCGCGGCTACCTCCGCGCAAATAAACCGCATCGCGGTTTATTCAGCAGACATTATAATAAAGCATATGGATTGAACAGAGAGGTGATGGGATGGCCTTGGAAAAGCAGGGCGGCTATGGACTGCTGAGCCGCTACCGGGGAGAGCTGATGGGAATTGCCATGCTGTATGTGATGCTCTTCCACGCCTATGAGCTGAACGACGCCTTCCTGCCCTTCAAGGCGTTTCGCTCCATGGGCTTCGCGGGGGTGGACATCTTTCTGGTGCTCTCCGGCATGGGAATCTGCTGCTCCCTGGCCCGGCGGGAACAGGAGTCCTACGGGCGCTATCTGGGCCGGCGGCTGCGGCGTCTGCTGCCCGCCTTCTGGCTGGTGGTGGGGATCTACAGCGTGGCCCTGGCCGTGGCGGGGCGGATCACCCCCGATGTGATCTTCTGGAATCTGTCTACCTTATCCTACTGGCTGAATGTGCCGGAGGGGTTCAACTGGTATATCTCCGCCATTCTGGTGTTCTATCTGGCGGCCCCGTTCTACTTCAAGCTGTTTCGCCGCTGTCCCCATAAGGAGTGGCTGACCCTGGCCGTCTATCTGGCGGGCTACCTGCTCTACCGGGCGACCTGGAGCGCCGGGCTGCTGCACCTGCCGGATTTTCTGCTGCGCATCCCCGATTTTGCCATGGGCTTTCTGGTGGGCTCCTATGTGATGGAGGGTAAAAAACTCAATGCCCGGCACCTGGCGGTATGGGGGGCGGCCTTTGTTCTGGCGCTGGCGGTTGTGGCAGGCTGGCTGGTCCAGCCGGTGATCTTTCCCCTGATCCTGGCGGTTGTGGTGGGTGTGATGCCTGCCTGCCTGCTTCTGGGCAGACTGCTGCACTGGTATCCCGGACGATGGGTCCCTGCCTTTCTGCGTCTGGTGGGGGGGAGCAGCCTGGAGATCTACCTGCTCAACGTGGTGATCACCCGGGAGTTCGACCTGCTGGCTCCCTGGCTGGACCATGACCCCCGACACATCAGCTTCTACCTCATTGCCTACACCTTTAATATCGTTTTGGGTGTGCTGCTCCACCGGGTGCTGGAGCGGATCATGAGGCGGTTTGCATCCAGAGCATAAAAAAGTGGCCCTCCAGCCGG
>DWXO01000008.1 GCA_019119165.1 Candidatus Flavonifractor intestinigallinarum
CGGAGGGAAAGATAGTGTGAAAGAAAACCGTCAGGGTTGTCTTTCGTGTGCAATCAACTGACTTTTGAGCACTTTTTTGAAGTGCTCAAAAGTCCGGCAGCTTGTCGAAAATACTTTTTCGACAAGCTGAACGCCTGCCGATTGGCAGGCGTTTTTTTCAGGGTTTCTTGCCCAGCTTGTGCTTGGTGCCGTCGGGCTCCACAATATAGGTGTTCTCCAGCTGGGCCACCAGATTGTTGCGGTAGGCGGCCACATACTCCTGCCGCAGCAGGTCCCGCTCCACCATCTCCGCGGGGGTCAGGCCCTCCTCGCTTTTGGCCTTCTTGGCCAGCTCGTTGATACGGGCAATCTTTTTCTCATCCATTATACATATCGCTCCAATAAAATCATAATTCGCCCCTTTTTGGACGGGCCGCCCACCTCTTTGAGGACACATTTGCCCAGGCCCCGGCAGCTCATCACGTCCCCTTCCGCCACGGGGCGGTCAGGCTTGAGGCACTCCCGATGGTTGAGCTGGAATTTGCCCGAGGCAATGAGATCCGCCGCCTTGCCCCGGGACAGGGAAAAGCCGGAGGCGGCCACCGCGTCCAGCCGCAGGGAGCTGACGGTGTCCCGGATGGGTTTTACCTTCACCTCTGGGGGCTTCAGGTCGGCCAGGTCCATGGCGGCGGTCTTGAGGCGCACCCGGCCCGCCTGGTCCAGGTTCATGACCAAAAAGTCGGCCACGTCCTCCAGGGCCAGGATGTGGCACTCCCCATCCCCCACCAGCAGGTCGCCGATCTTCTCCCGGTCCAGCCCCAGGCCCAGAATGGAGCCCAGAAAGTCCCGGTGGCTCAGGGTGCCGCTGGACCAGGTACAGCGGACGGCTTTGATGGGACAGTCGCTGTCCAACCACACGTCCTCCTCCTGCCAGTCCGGGAGGAAGGCGCACACCGTCCGCTCCGCCCCCGCAAACCCGCCGTAGAACAGGTGCCGGGGATGGCCGCAGGCGTTGAGCAGGTTTTCCACACTCACCCGCTCCTGTGGGGATAAAAAGCCGGTGTGGCCGGGCACCGACCGGGTGCGGGCCAGCTCCAGCTTATCCATGGCCCGGGCCAGCAGCAGCCGCTCCTCCCCGTCCCGGGCCAGCTTGTTCAGCAGTTCGGTCTTGGTCATATCCTTCCTCCTGTCGCTCTCTGAAAGAATATCACAGTTTTTCCCCCCTGGCAACTGCCGCCGGCTTGACAGAAATGCTATACTGTTAATAATCGTTGCAAAAAGGGGGTGGGCGGATGCCCACATTCATTCTTCATCCCGAGCGGCTGGATCTGACCGGCCCCGACGGGTCGGTGTTCCACGGGGCGGATCAGGACTGGTTTCCCGATCCCTGGCAACAGCGGGCGGGGTGCGGGCCCACCACCGCCTCCCTCATCTTCCACTATCTTGCCCAGCAGCGGCCAGAGTTTTCCCCATTCCGGCCCCAAATGGGGAAAGATCAGGCCGGCTTTGTGGACCATATGTGCCGGGTGTGGGACTATGTAACCCCCCGGAGCCATGGCCTCAACCGGCCGGAGTACATGGTGGAGGGTATGGCGGCCTACGGCGCCGCCGTGGGGGTGCCTCTGGCCCCCTCCCTCTTCTCCTTCCCCACCCCCCGCACCAAGCGCCCCCCCTGGGAGCAGCTGCGCTCCTTCGTGGCCGCCGGTCTGGAGTGTGACTGCCCGGTGGCCTTCCTCAACCTGGACAACGGCAAGATCCGCCGGCTGGACCGGTGGCACTGGGTGACCCTCATCGGGCTGGATGGGGACACCGCCTCCATTGTGGACAACGGCGAGGCCTTCACCATGGACCTGCGCCTGTGGTATGACACCACCAAGACCCGGGGCGGCTTTGTGTCCGCCCTGGGCCCCGGGGAGGAGTTTGCCTCATGCTGAAGTGGATCGCGCTGTGGGTGGCCTGCTGGAGTGTGGCGGACTTTGTCCTCATGGGTGTGGACAAGCGGAAGGCCAAAAAGCACCGCTGGCGGGTACCGGAAAAGACCTTTTTTCTCATCGCCCTGGTGGGCGGCTCCCCCGGGGCCATCCTGGGTATGTACGCCTTCCACCATAAGACCCGCCACTGGTACTTCAAGTGGGGCCTGCCCGCCATCTTCATCGCCCAGCTGGCCCTAGGCGGGTGGGCATACTGGCGGTTTTTCCTGTCCTGAAAATGCGGAAGCCTGGGGCTTCCGCATTTTTTTGCCCAAATGAAGAATCCGGCGTTCCCCAATCGTATTGTGGGTGAAAGCGCTTTTCAATCCCACCCAAAGGATGTGACTGATATGCCCCCCATACCGGACCGGGCGGAGGCCCAGCGGCTGGTGGATACCTATTCCGACCTGATCCTCCGGCTGAGCTACACCTATCTGGGCAGCACCGCCGACGCCCAGGACATCTGCCAGACCGTCTTTCTCAAGCTGCTCCAGGCCACCCGCGGCTTCGACAGCCAGGAGCATGAGCGGGCCTGGATCATCCGCACCGCCGTCAACCTGTGCAAGGACCATTTGAAAAGCCGGTGGCGGCGCACCACCGTGACTCTGGATGCGGCGGAGAACGTGCCCGCCCCCCAGCCGGAGGAGGGCAGCCTGCTGGCGGCCCTGGACCTGCTGCCCCCCAAATACCGCACCGTGATCTATCTCTACTACTATGAGGGCTACTCCGCCAGGGAGATCGCCGTCCTGCTGGGGGAAAAACCGGCCACCGTCTTTACCCGGCTGGACCGGGGGCGTCAGAAGCTGCGGACCTATCTGGAACAGGAGGAACTGACATGAAACACTATAAAGATACCATGGACAATCTCCGGTTCACCCCGGAGCAGAAAGCCCATATGGTGGACCGGCTGATGGAAGCCGCCGGGTCCTCACACCGGCGGCCCCACACCTTCCGCCGGGGGGCGGCGGTGGGGGTGGCCGCCGCTCTGGCCCTCAGTGTGGGGGTGGCGGGAGCCACCGGAGTTCTGGAGGACGTGGGCAAGAGCTTCTCCGCCATCTTCGGCGCCTCCGCCCAGACCGAAGTCATTGATCAGATCGGCTATCCCGTCGGCGCCTCCGCCACCGCAAACGGCGTTACCATCACCGCAGACGCCATCGTGGGGGATACCTACAGCTACGCTGTGGTGTACACCATTCAGCGGGAGGACGGGGAGGCTCTGGTGAGTAACGACGTCCTGGCCCGGGCCTCCGACACGGCCGCCCTGCCCCTCACATTCCAATCTCAGGACACCACACCCCGGGACTACAAGGGCGGCAGCCACGCCAGACACTGGTTCTACGACGCCGATCCCGCCGACACTGCCATCCAGTTCGTGGAGCTGCGCACCCAGGACATTCCGCTGGAGCCGGGAGCGCTTACCGTGCAGTTTCAGGATCTGGAGCTGTACAACCAGGACTACACCGCCCGCACCACCCTGGCGGAAGGGAGCTGGACGCTGAACTTCCAGCTGGACTTTGAGAATTCCTCCCGGGTCCTGCCCTGCGGACAGACCTTCCAGCTGAACGGCACGCCGGTGACCCTGAACAGCGTCACCCTCTCTCCCCTGTCTCTCCAGGTGGATTACACCGTCCACTGGGCGGGGGACCCCTCCACTGACTGGATCCACTCGCTCCCGCTGTCCATCACCTACACCGACGGCACCACCCTGGATCTCTCCTACGCCGGCGGTTTCAGCACCCCGGAAGAGGATTCCGTCAGCTGCCGCAGAGATGTCATCTTCGACTCCATCCGCCCCCTGGAGGAGGTGGCCTCCGTCACCGTGGGGGATGTGGTCATTCCCGTCACCCCATAAGCAAGAACCGGGCCCGCCGTATGGCAGGCCCGGTTTGTTTACCGCTGGTACTCGAACTCCAGGTTGTACAGGGACACGATATCCCCGTCGTGGATGCCCATTTCCTCCAGCCGGTCGAAGAGGCCGGACTGGCGGAGCATCTTATCGAACCAGTTGCGGGACTCGTAGTCCCCGAAGTTGACGTTGGCCATGAGCCGTTGGAGCCAGGGCCCCTCCACGATCCAGGTGTCGTCCTCGTGGATGATGTTGAGGGGCTCGGAGGTATCCACCTCCGGGGGCCGCTCCACATAGGTGGGCTCGTACACCGTGATGGGGGGCAGGTGCTCCAGCTCCCGGGCGGCGGCGAACATCAGCTCCCGGGTGCCCAGCTGGGCGGCGGCGGAGATCTCATAGAAGGGCATACCCAGCCCCTCCACATAGGCCTTCAGGGCCTCCAGACCGGTGCGGTCGGCGGCGATGTCCACCTTGTTGCCCGCCACGATCATAGGCCGGGAGGCCAGATCGGGGCCGTACTGCTTGAGCTCCTCCTGAATGGCCTTGAAATCCTCCACCGGGTCCCGGCCCTCGCAGCCGGACACGTCCACCACATGGATGAGCAGACGGCAGCGGTCGATATGCCGCAGGAAATCGTGGCCCAGGCCGGCGCCCTCGGAGGCGCCCTCGATGATGCCGGGGATGTCGGCCAGCACGAAGGACACCCCCTCGTCCACATAGACCACGCCCAGGTTGGGGAAGAGGGTGGTAAAGTGGTAGTTGGCGATCTTGGGCCGGGCCTTGGACACCACGGACAGCAGGGTGGACTTGCCCACGTTGGGGAAGCCCACCAGGCCCACGTCGGCCAGCAGCTTGAGCTCCAGGATCACCTGCAGGTCCTGACCGGGCAGACCCGCCTTGGCAAAGCGGGGCACCTGCCGGGTGGGGGTGGCGAAGTGCTTGTTGCCCCAGCCGCCGTTGCCCCCCTTGGCCAGCACGAAGCGGTCGGTCTGGGACATATCGCAGATGATCTCATTGGTCTCAGCGTCCCGGACCACGGTGCCCCGGGGCACCTTAATGACCAGGTCCTCCCCGTCCTTGCCGGAGCAGCGCTTGCCCTGGCCGTCCATGCCGTTGCCCGCCACATACTTGCGCTTGTAGCGGAAGTCCATCAGGGTGGACATATGGGGATTGATCTCCAGGATCACGTTGCCCCCCCGGCCGCCGTCGCCGCCGTCGGGGCCGCCGGCGGCCACATACTTCTCCCGGTGGAAGGCCACCGCGCCGTTGCCGCCGTTGCCCGCCTTGACGGTGATGCGGGCGGTATCTACAAAGGGTGCTGCCATAAAAACCTCCTTCGTCTGGCCTTGCAGCCATCATCTTACCAATAAAAAAGCCTCGAACGGGTTCCCGTCCGAGGCTTATGATACCCATAATTACTGGGCGATCTCCACAATAGAGACCTGCTTGCGGTCCTTGCCCAGGCGCTCAAACTTCACGCGGCCGCTCTTGAGGGCGAACAGGGTGTCGTCGCTGCCCTTGCCCACGTTGACGCCGGGATGGATATGGGTGCCCCGCTGGCGGACCAGGATGTTGCCGGCCAGAACGAACTGACCGTCGCCCCGCTTCACGCCCAGACGCTTGGCCTCGGAATCGCGGCCGTTACGGGTGGAGCCCACGCCCTTTTTATGGGCGAAGAACTGAATACCGATGTTCAGCATGGTGTCACACCTCCAAACTTGTGTGTTAAAAAGCTCGCCGTACCGGGAGGTTAGTCCTCCTCCAGTACGAGAATATTTTCGGGATACTCCTCGTGCAGGCTGGTAAAATGGACCATGAGGGCGGTCAGAAGAGTCTGACAGGTGCTCTCGCTGGTCTGGCTCAGCCCGCCGGGGATACGCAGGGAGATGGAAGCGTCGGCCTCCTTTACCTTCACGGTGGCCCCCAGGCCCAGCACGTCGTTGACGGCGCACTCGGTCAGGCGGACGGCGCTGGTAACGGCGGCGCAGACAATGTCGCTCCCCGCCTCGGCGTAACCGCTGTGGCCCTTCACGGTGAAGCCCACAATGCGGTCCCCCTCCATGTGAAAAGAGACGGTGGTCATCTTACAGGGAGATGGCGCCGATGGTCACCTTGGTGTAGGGCTGACGATGGCCCTGACGCTTGCGGTAACCCTTCTTGGGCTTGTACTTGAAGACCAGGATCTTCTTGCCCTTGCCGTTCTTCACCACGGAAGCGGCCACCTTGGCGCCCTCCACCACGGGAGTGCCAACGGTGATCTTGTCCCCGTCGATGACAGCCAGCACCTTGTCAAAGGTCACGTTGTCGCCGGCCTCGTTGGGCAGCTTCTCGATGAAGAGGGTATCGCCCTCAGCCACCTTATACTGCTTACCGCCGGTCTCGATGATTGCGTGCATTACGTTTTCAACTCCTTCATTACGGGCTCGCTGTCGGGGGCGGAAGCACGGCTTCACTTGTAAACCCATTCAAAGCGGCTCTAGTAGTATATCAATGCGACTTTGAAAAGTCAAGCATTTTCCAACTTTTTTGCGGCTTTTTTGTCAGCTCAGCAGAGCCCAGCTGCCGGTATCCGTCCCCTGGGTCACGATGGGCACGATCTCCAGCCCCTCGACGGCGGGAAGGCTCTCCCCTTCGGGTACCTCCACAAAGACCCGGTCGGCATACTGCTTGAGCAGATCCAGGGTGAGGCCGCTGCCGTCGGAACCGCCGGTCAGCACCGTCAGACTGGTCACCACCGACACCTTTACATCAGGATACTCCCCAAGAGCGGCGTCCAGTTCCTGGAAGAAGGTCTCCATGGTTTCTGTCAGGGCTGCCGGGTCGTAGTTATCGTCGCTGAGGATGGCGCTGGTGTTTCCCCGGTTGGGGAAGGCGCAGTTATCCAGCACCAGCTCGTCAAAGCCCAGTGCTGCCAGCTCCCGGCACAGGTCGGTCACATAGGACCGCATCCGCTCCGACATGGGACTGCACCAGCGCACGGCCTCATCGTCCCACCAGTTTCCACCGCTGCTGTGGACAGACAGGGATCGGTCGGTCCGGGGCAGGGCGTTGTCCCGGAAGCAGGACAGGTAGGCGCCCGTCTCCACATCCCCGGCAGTAAACTGAGCGATGGCCTCATTGGCGCCGTCGGCGTCCCGGGCGGTGCCCAGGGCGGACTGGGTCTCAAAGGCCAGGGTACCGTCTATGGATTTCATTTGGAAAAGAACTGTGGTGGCGCCCGCCGCCTCCGCCTGGGTAACGGCGGTGCCGTCACTGAGCGTGGAAACCGGCAGCAGCACCCCGCGATAATCGGTTTTTGGCTCAGGCGTGGGGGATGGCGTGGGAGATGGCGTGGCCACCTGGATGGGAACGGTAACCGCGGGGGAATCGGGTTCCGTCTGGCCGCCGCCGAAGAAGGGCAGCTCTACCCGGACCCCATCGGCCGAATAGTGAATATATGGCTCCAGGAAAAACAGCGCCGCCACCGACAGCACCAGCAGCACCAGCAAAACGCCGATGAGCACCTTTAACGCGGTGCGGCCACGGCTGCGCCCATGGTAGGATTCATAACCATTCCGCCTCACGGCAGGACACCTCACTCTTTCCTCTCAGATCGGGACTTACTTTCCCTTTTCCTCCACCTGACTCAAGGCCTCGTCCAGCTTCTGGAGGGCAAAGGCCACCATCTTCCGGTCCTCCTCCTCCATGTGGGCCATCAGGGTGGAGAAGTAGCTGTTCACATCGGCCACCGCCTTGTCCCGCAGGGCGGCGTACTTCTCGGTGGCGCTGACGTAGATCACCCGGCGGTCAGTCTCGCTGCGCTGGCGCTTGGCCAGCCCCAGCTTCTCCAGCCGGTCCACAATGCCGGACACCGTGCTGTTGGCACTGCCGGTCCGCTCGGCCAGGGTGCTGATGGGCACCGGCCCGTCCTCACCCAGTACGGTAAGTACCATGGCCTGGGGAAAGGTCAGATCCATCCGGCCGAAGTGGCTGCGGAACTGCTGGGACATATGCTGTGTAACCCGCAGGTAGGATACGAACAGATTGCTTTGCTCCATGTTGGGCGTTCTCCTTTCTCTTGCCCGTGCCGTAGGGGGCCGGTCAGCCCATGGCCTGGGTGTGCATCCGTTGTAAAATCACCGCAAGCTGGGCCCGGGTGGTGGTACTCTTGGGGGAGAGTTTGCCGCCGTCTCCCTCCATCCAGCCCATACCGATGGCATGGGACATACCCTCCTTTGCCCAGGAGGCCACCTGGTTGGCGTCGCTGTAGAGGTTCAGGGCACCCTCCGCCATCGTACGGCCCTTATATGTGTCATAGCGGCTGAGCATCACCGCCAGTTCCTGCCGGGTCACCACGCCGTCGCTGAAGGTGCCCTTGTCGGTGCCGTTGATAATGCGGGCCTCACAGGCCCAGTCGGCGGCGATGCCGTACCAGCTGTTGATCTGCACATCAGGGAAATGGCCCCGCCACACCGGGGTGGGCTCCCCCTCCATCCGCCACAGCACCATGGCTACGGTGGAGCGGGTGACGGTGGCGTTGGGGGAAAACAGGGTATCGGACACGCCGGTCATCCACCCCTGCTCCACCGACTCCTTCACCGCCGATTCATACCAGGCTCCGGTGGGCACGTCGGTAAAATTCGCCGCGGAGGCGGGCAGCGCCAGACCGGCGCATAAAGTCAGGGCGCAGGTCAGCGCCGCAAGTCGTCTTTTCAAATGGGTCCACTCCTTATAATCGAGTATTATTTATTTTACGATACGAATTTTAAAAAACTATGAACACAAAAGGACCCATTTATAAATAATTCCGCAAAAAGGACGCCGCACCTCCGGGCGGCGTCCTCAGCCTGTCGATAAACCCTCTGGGCGGAGGATTCGGAGGGAAAGATAGTGTGAAAGAAAACCGTCAGGGTTGTCTTTCGTGTGCAATCAACTGACTTTTGAGCACTTT
>DWXO01000009.1 GCA_019119165.1 Candidatus Flavonifractor intestinigallinarum
CGTGCCGGGGCGCAAGACGCCCCGGCACGGAAAGGAGTTCCTATGAAAACAGTTTTCAAACGCGGAACAGGCTTTCTCCTGGCTTTCATGCTGCTGCTCAGCCTGAGTGTCCCCGCATTTGCGGCGGAGACGGATCTGACCGCCGCAGTACAGGGCAGCGCCAAGTATATGCTCAATACCGTTCGTGAGCCTCAGGTGGGATCCGTGGGCGGCGAATGGGCTGTCATCGGTCTGGCCCGTTCCGGCTACGACGTTCCCCAGAAATACTGGGATGATTATTATGCCACGGTGGAGGACTATGTGGAGGAGCACAAGAGTAACCTTCACGACAAGAAGTACACCGAATATTCCCGCCTCATCGTGGCCCTCACCGCCATCGGCGCCGATCCCTCCGATGTGGCGGGCTATAACCTGCTCACTCCTCTGGGAGACTTTGACAAAACCATCTGGCAGGGTATCAACGGCCCGATCTGGGCGCTGATCGCGCTGGATTCAGGAAATTATGATATGCCCCGGAACCAGAACGCCAAGACCCAGGCCACACGGCAGATGTATGTGGACGAGATCCTTGGCCGGCAGCTGGACGACGGCGGCTGGAACCTGACTGACAAGGGCGGTGCCGGTCAGAGCGACCCCGATATTACCGGCATGGCCCTCCAGGCTCTGGCCGGCTATCAGTCCCAGCCCGAGGTCAAGGCGGCTATTGACCGGGCGCTGGATTACCTGAGCGCAGCCCAGGAGAGCAACGGCGGATATGCCAGCCACAATACCAGCAGCTCCGAAAGCGTGGTGCAGGTCATCGTGGGCCTGTGCGCTCTGGGCATTGATCTGAATGACGCCCGCTTTGTGAAAAACGGCCATACCTTGCTGGAGAATCTGCTCAGCTACCGGCAGGACAACGGCAGCTTCCTCCATACCTCCGCTGGAAACGGTGATAGCCAGATGGCCAGCGAGCAGGGCCTCTACGGCCTGGTGGCAGCCCAGCGCGCCGCTGTTAGAAAGAGCACACTCTACCACATGGATGACGTGACCATTCATGTGACTGGCGTAACGAAGGAAACCATTGGCCTGCCCGGCAAGCACGCCGACGTCAAGCCGGTACCCGTCAGCGGCAGCGTCTCCTTTGCCGATGTGGCCGGTCACGCCAACCAGACGGCCATCGAGGCGCTGGCTTCCCGGGGTATCATCAACGGCAAGGGCGACAACCGCTTTGACCCCAATGCCACCATGACCCGTGCGGAGTTTGCCGCCATCGTTGTGCGGGCTCTGGGGCTGACGCCCAAGGCCACCAACGCCTTTACCGATGTGTCCTCCAACGCGTGGTACGCCGGTTATGTGGGGACTGCCTATTCCTACGGCATCATTACCGGGGCAGGCAATGGGCGCTTTAATCCCGACGGCACCATTACCCGGCAGGAAGCCGCCGTCATGGTGGCCCGTGCCGCCAAGCTCTGCGGTATGGATACGGAGCTGGAAAACTACGAGATCCTCAACGTTCTGGCACAGTTTACCGACTACGTGACCATTGCCCAGTGGGCTCAGGAGGGAGTGGCGTTCTGTTATGGCGAGGACATCCTCAACCAGAGCGACCTGAATGTGGAGCCTGCCCGTGCGATCCTGCGCTGTGAGATCGCCGAAATGCTGTATCGTATGCTGGACAGCGCCAAACTGCTGTAAGGAGAATCCGTCATGTGGTGGAAACAGCATAAATGGAAAGTACTCATACCAGTTCTGATCGCGTCAGTGCTGGCCGGCGCGTTCTGGTATGGGGGTAATGCTCCCGGCGCACGGGGTTGGACTGTCCCGGCAAATGAGGCGTCCCAGCCTGCGCTGGAAGGTGATCTACACGATACGCCGGAACCGGCCCAGACAAAGGGGCCCCCGGCAGTTCCGGAACCTGAAGAGACGCCTGTGGAACATACACCGGAGCCCTCCGCAGTGGTGGATGATACAAAGGAAGAACCAGCAAAAGCGACACCGGAGCAGACTGCTGAGCCGTCCGCTTCCAAGCAGCCCCAACAGCCCCGGCCATCCGACCAGCCGGAGATGGTCATTAACCCGGAGACGGGAAAAGATCAGTATTTGACCGATCCGGTGCCGGAAGGCAAACCGCTGCCGGTGGAGCCTCAGGATGTGACCATCGGCACAACAGCGTACAGTTGCACCATTTCCATCTCCTGTGCGACCATCCTGGATAATCTGGATCTCTGTGATCCGGAGAAAAAAGAACTGGTTCCGGAGGACGGATGGATCCTGGAGCCCATGACCGTTACCTTCTATGAGGGGGAAAGCGTCTTCAACGTACTCCAGCGCACCTGCAAGCAGCAGAAGATCCATATGGAGTTTGAGGATACGCCTATGTATAACTCCGCCTATATCGAAGGCATCCACAACCTCTACGAATTCGATGTGGGCGAGCTGTCCGGCTGGATGTACAGTGTCAACGACTGGTTTCCCAACTACGGATGCAGCCGCTATCAATTGCAGGACGGCGATGTAGTGGAGTGGGTCTATACCTGCGATTATGGAGCTGATGTCGGCAGGCCGGTAGCGTAACAGAAAGGAGACCTCCGTGCAAAATCGAGATGCCTTTTCCAGCTGCCACCCAGTCATCAATTTCCTGTATTTTGCGCTGGTCCTGCTGGTGACCATGTTCTGCCTGCACCCTATCATTTTGGGGCTTTCTCTGGCTGGCAGCGTGGTCTATGCGGTGTACCTCAACGGTCAGCGGGCGGTGCGGTTTTCCCTGGCGTTTCTCCTGCCCATGATGCTCCTGACACTGATAATCAATCCCGCCTTCAATCACCAGGGCATTACAATCCTGACCTATCTGCCCACGGGTAACCCCCTGACGCTGGAGAGCATTCTCTACGGCGTTTCCGCCGCCGCCATGCTGGCCGCCGTGATCTCCTGGTTTTCCTGTTATACCGCCGTGATGACCTCCGACAAGTTCGTGTATCTGTTCGGCAGAGTGATCCCGGCCCTGTCCCTGGTGCTGTCCATGACGCTGCGCTTTGTGCCCAAGTTCAAGGCGCAGCTTCATGTGGTCAGCGAGGCCCAGCGCTGTGTGGGGCGGGACGTCTCCGATGGCAGCCTCCTGCGGCGGATCCGAAACGCCGTGACAATCTTCTCCATTATGGTTACCTGGGCGCTGGAAAATGCCATTGAGACGGCGGACAGCATGAAGAGCCGGGGCTATGGGCTGCCGGGCAGAACGGCATTTTCCATTTACCGCTTTGATGAGCGGGACAAGATGATCCTGCTGTGGCTCTGCTTCTGCGGGGGTGTTCTCGGCTGGAGCGCATTGACAGGCGGCGTTTTCTGGCGGTACTATCCGACTATAAAAGGAGCACCGCTGACACCCATGACAGGATGTATTCTGCTTTGCTGGGCCGGGCTGTGCCTGACGCCGGTGGCGATCAATGTTTACGCAGACCGAATGTGGGCTGGGCTGCATAGTAAGGAGACTGCAACATGATTCAAAGTATGAGCCTGCCGCTCTATTCTGATACGCTGCGGGAATACCGGGACTGGACGGATCTGCAGCAGGAGGTGCACGCCCTGGGCTGTGACGGCATTGAGGCCATATGGGGTGGGGAATCCATCCCAGAAGATCTCCCGGCCGGGCTGGTGCGGGGCTACCACCTGATCTTTTTCCATGACTGGGTGGATCTCTGGAACGGGAACTGGCCGGCGTTGAAGGAGAAATACGGCACTTTGGAGCAAGCCTCCGCTGTGTACGGCGGACTGGGCCGGGAGACGCTGCTGCGGCAGTACCGTGACGATCTGGAACGTGCAAAACGCCTGGGCGCCGAATATGTGGTGTTCCATGTATCAGACGTCTCCATGGAGGAGTGCTTCACCTATCGCTTCTCCCACACCAACGATCAGGTCATCACCGCCGCTCTGGAGCTCATCAACGAGCTTTTGCCTGGAAAACAGTGGCCTTTTGCTTTTCTGGTGGAAAACCAATGGTGGCCGGGCTTTACCTTCACCGAGCCCAGGCAGACAGAGCGGCTGCTGGACGGCATACGCTATGCCAATAAAGGAATCCTGCTGGATACAGGGCATCTGATGAACTGTTGTACCGATCTGCGAAGCCAAAGTGAGGGAGCCGCCTATATCAGCGCCATGCTGGATCGGCACGGCAGCCTCAGCGCTATGATTCGCGGCGTCCATTTCCATCAGTCCCTCAGCGGCCCCTATGTCCAAACCCATACGGGCCGATTGCCGGAAGACTGGCCGGAGGAATTCCGGCAGCGTTTTTCCATCAATTATGCCCATGTCCTTCAAATCGACCAGCACCGGCCCTGGACGGATCCAGCCATATTGCCCGTTCTGGAGCGGATCGATCCGACATGGCTGACCCACGAATTGACCTCCCGTGCCAGAACGGAGCGGGTACAAGCGGTAGAGACCCAACAGGTCCTGCTGCGGAAGAGAGAGAATATTCCATGACAGACACCTTTGTAATTGAACACCTTTGCTTTTCCTATCCGGAGCAGTCCGGGGCTATCCTGCGGGACATGAGCCTGACCGTCCGGCGGGGAGAATTTCTGGTACTTTGCGGCCCCTCCGGCTGCGGAAAGTCCACGCTGCTGCGGCAGCTGAAAACAGCTCTTGCGCCTCACGGAAGCCGGAGCGGCACCATTCTCTTTGAAGGACAGCCGCTGGACTCCATGGATCAGCGGCAGCAGACGGAGCGAATCGGCTTTGTCCAGCAGAGTCCCGACAACCAGATCGTCACTGACAAGGTCTGGCATGAGCTGGCCTTTGGGCTGGAGAGCCTGGGCTATGAAACGCCGGTGATCCGCCAGCGGGTGGCAGAGATGGCCGCCTTCTTCGGAATCGAAAACTGGTTCTACAAAAATGTGACCGAGATGTCCGGCGGACAGAAGCAGCTGCTCAACCTGGCCTCCGTCATGGCCATGCAGCCCTCCGTACTGATCCTGGACGAGCCCACCTCCCAGCTGGATCCCATCGCAGCGTCAGACTTCCTCGCCACCCTTGGACGGATCAACCGGGAGCTGGGCACCACCATCATTCTGACCGAGCATCGTTTGGAAGACGCCTTCCCTCTGGCCACTCGAGTTGCCGTCATGGAGGAAGGGCGGCTGCTGTGCAGCGGCACACCGGCCGAGGTGGGCGCTGCCCTGCGGACAAGCGGGCACACCATGTTCCTGGCCATGCCCACTGCCATGCAGGTGTGGGCGGCAGTGGAGCAGGAGGGTCTGTGTCCCGTTACTGTTCGGGAAGGCCGGGAGTGGCTGACAGACTATGGAGCAAAGCATCCGCTGCATCCAATACCGCCGGAACCATCACGGGTGTATCCGGAAGAGCCTGTACTGGTGGCATCGGAGCTGTGGTTCAAGTATGAGAAAGACGGCCCGGATGTGGTGCGAGGATTGAGCCTCACCCTGAAAAAAGGGGAGTTCTACGCCCTTCTGGGCGGAAACGGCGCCGGTAAATCCACGTCGCTGAAGCTGCTGGCTGGGCTTTTGAAGCCCTATCGGGGCACGGTAAACTGCCGGGGCACGATCGGTGTTTTGCCCCAGAATCCCCAGGCTCTCTTTGTAAAGAAAACGGTTCGGGAGGATTTGGCGGAGATTCTGGGCGGCAGAAAAGCCGAGCAGGCGGAGCGGATCGCCCATGTGGTCGCTCTGTGCCGGCTGGAAGGGCTGTTGGATCGTCACCCCTACGACCTGTCCGGAGGTGAGCAGCAGCGGGCGGCTTTGGCCAAAGTCCTGCTGCTCGATCCCGACATTCTGCTGATGGACGAGCCCACAAAGGGACTGGACGCGGAGTTCAAACAGGTACTTGCGGAGATTTTACAGGTGCTTTTGCGGCGGGGCGTCACAATTCTGATGGTCAGTCATGATATCGGATTCTGTGCCCGCTATGCCCATCGCTGCGCTCTGTTTTTTGACGGCAGTACCGTGGCAGAGGGTACGCCCCGGGCTTTCTTTTCCGGCAACAGCTTTTATACTACCTCTGCCAACCGTATGGCGCGGGAGCTGGAGCCTGAAGCTGTGACGCCGGAGGATGTAATTGCCCTGTGCGGCGGGTATCTGCCGCCTGCGCCGGAGCTGCCGGATGATATCCCGCCCCTGCCGGAGCCGAAAGAAGGAAGCCCGGCGGAAAAGCCCAAAAAGCTGCCCTGGTGGCGCAAGCTGCTGGCGGCCTTGTCAGCAGGGATCGCGCTTTTTCTCTTTCTTTCTTTTATGGGAGTGGCGGATCTAACCGCATTGGTCACCGCCGAGGGGCTGACTTCCCTGGCGGGCGAGCAGCTGGTGCTATACCTGGTTTTTTGCATTTCCCTGATCGTGTTTGCCGTCTGTATTACACGCCGCAGCCATCGGCCGGACTATCTGAAGCAGACGCCGAAGGAACAGCGGAAGCTGGCCAAACGCACACTGGCGGCAACGGTTCTGATCTTGCTGCTCATTCCGGTGACGCTCTTTGTGGGGATCACCTATCTGGGCGGGAAGAAGTATTATTTTATCTCCCTCCTGATCCTGCTGGAAACCATGCTCCCCTTTTTCCTGGTCTTTGAAGGCCGGAAGCCCCAGGCACGGGAGCTGGTCATCATCGCGGTGCTGTGCGCCATTGGCGTGGCAGGCCGGGCATTCTTTTTCATGCTGCCCCAGTTCAAGCCGGTGATGGCGGTGACCATCATCGCAGGCGTGGCCTTTGGAGGGGAAACCGGCTTTTTGGTGGGAGCCATGACGATGCTGGCTTCCAACGTCATGTTCGGGCAAGGCCCCCTGGCACCATGGCAGATGTTTTCCATGGGTATCATCGGCTTTCTCGCCGGTATCCTGTTCCGCAAAGGACTTTTGATGAGAACCCGGGGTGCATTGTGTGTCTTTGGTGCTCTCTGCGCGATTCTGATTTACGGTGGTATCATGAATCCGGCTTCGGCTCTGACGGCAAACCGGGAACTGACAGGCGGCATTCTGCTGAGCAGTTATGTCGTAGGAATGCCCTTTGACTGCATCCACGCCATGGCCACCTGGCTGTTTTTGTGGTTTGGTGCGGAACCTATGCTGGAAAAACTGGATCGTATAAAGGTCAAATATGGTCTGGTTGAGTAAATGCGTTGAGAACCTCAGAAGGATATCTTTGTTAACAGCGTATTAAAATCATCTTCCTTCACCAGATTCCCTCAATAGAGTGAAGATAGCATACGGCTTTCCAGGATATTCTCGTTCTATTTTTATCGTTTCTTTGACCACACAACCAGCCACAGACAGGGTCGAAACAGCCGGAAAGTGTGCGTTTCAAACGAACCGGAAAACAATCTATTCGGAATAGAAATGGCTGTAAACCTCCAAAAAAGATTAGAAAAAAGCAAAACTTGGTGTTGACGTGCGGGAGGTCACAGGTTCAAGTCCTGTATCGTCCACCAGAGCAACGTTCCGAAACCATCTGGTTTCGGAACGTTTTTTATCTTACCATTGTATCAAGGGCCTGCCGCGCAACAGCGGGGCAGGCCCTTTTCTCATGGTTCCCTACAGCATCTGCAATACGACGCCCAGGCCCAGCAGGGCGGCTGTCAGCACCGCCATGAGGGCCGCCACCACACTCTTCTGTCCGCCGGACAGTTCCCGGGTGTACCGTCTGCCCCACGGGCTGGCAAACAGCGCCACGCCCAGGGCCACCACCACGCCGGCCGCCCCAAAGGGGGCCAGGGACAGCGGGGTGACGCCGCCGTCCGCCTGGGCGGCCTGCTCATAAAAGGCCGCCTGGGCAGGAGACACCTCATAGAGCATCATGAACAGCTTGTAGAGCAGCCTGGCCCCCTCGGCCCGGCTGATATCCTGCTGGGGCTCCAGGGCCTGGCCGCCATCCACCACACCCAGCTGCTCCGTCAGGGCCACATAGGGCAGGGCCCAGTCGGCGATGGTCTCCCGGTCGGTAAAGTTGGCATAGGCACTCAGATCTTCCGGAACCTGATAGCCCTTTTTGTCCACCAGGGTCCGGGCGCAGAAGGTGAGCACCTCCTCCCGGGTGACCGACCGCTCACCGTCAAAGCGGTCGTTGCCCACTCCCTCGGCAATGCCGGAACTCTGGGCCGAGGCCACATGGACATAGTAGGGGCTGTCTTTGGCCACATCGTTGAAGGTACACTCCGCCTGGCGGTCCAGGGCGTAGAACATCCCCACCAGGGCGGTGGTAAACTCATAGCGGCTGAGGGTGCCCTCCGGGTTAAACTTCCCGTCGGGGGCGCTGAAAAAGCCCCGGGCCACCATGAAGCGGATGATCCGCTGCTCCTCCTCGCTCAGCGCCCCGATGTCGGTGAGCTCCACCTGGTTCTCCGCCACCTGATAGATGCCGCTCCACTGGGCGGAGAAGAAGATCAGGCCGCTGTTGGCGTCATACTGTCCGCCCCAGTTGTCAAAGTTGCCGCTGTACTGAGCCTCCACCGAGGCCAAGGGCGATCCCGCCGGCAGATAGAGGGTAACGGGCGTATCGCTCTGGGGCAGCTCGGCGCCGCTCTCGTCCTGGAACACCAGCGCGTAAGCGCCGTCCTGACGGCTGATGGTAAAGCGCAGGGTCCCGCCGTCAGGCAGGGCCTCCGGCTGGAGGCTGAAGCCGGTTCCGTCGCCGCTGAGCACCACCCGCAGGGCGTCCACACCCCGGAGGGCCGTTACGGCGTCCGGCTGCACCTCCACCTGAATCCGCTCTTCCCAGTTCATCTGGGGGGGTGAGCACCTTCAAGGTCACCTGGGGCGTCCGGTTGAGGGTGACCCCGTACTGGTCCAGCAGGTCCTGGACCTGACTCCGCAGCCCGGCCAGCAGGTCCACGGCCTGCTCCAGCCGCTGCCCGCTGATCACCACCTGGTTCCGGCTGGCCTCCAGGGAGGGCAGGATGGCGTTTTCATACAGGTATTGGAGGTACTGGGCTGTCTCCAGGCGGCCCTTGTCGTTGATGGGCTCTCCGTTCAGCCCCTCCAGCCGCTCCCGCAGATAGTCCAGGTACTCCTTCTCCGTTTGGAAGGAGGCAATCTTCTCATAGTCATACTGGGTGTTGGAGTCCAGGACCCGGTTTTTCAGGGCGGCCACCTCGGTGGCGGTGGGGGTCCCCTCCTCCAGCAGCAGGATCTGATAGGGCAGGTCCGACCCCTGAGGCGTCTTTTGCAGGATCATGTGGTAGCCGCCCTCATACACAGAGCCGGGGTCCACATACAGGCCGGTGAGATAGGCGGCGTACAGCCCGTTCCCCAGATCGGCCACGGCGCTGACCGGAGCGTCATACCTGTAGCCCCCGGTGGGCACCATCACATTGGCGCAGTACCAGCCGCCGTCCTTTCCCCGCAGGGGGATAAAGGCGGAGTCATTATACTGGTCATAGAGGCTGTCCGGCTGAAACTCCGCGCCGTACAGGGCCTTCAGCGTCCGGGCCAGCCCTTGGTCATCAGTGGAGTCGATGCGGGTAAACCGGCTGTTCTCCTGCCGGATCTGGTTGGCCAGCTGGGCGGACTGGGGCTCCAGGGTCTCGATGAAGGCGGTCAGCCCCTCCGGGTCCTGGGGGGGAGGCCACCGGCGGAAGGCTGCTGGTATAGGGGCTGTCCCCCTCCGCCCGGTCCACCCACCAGTCGAACAGGGGCTCCACCGACGGCGTCTCCTCCCGGGTGATGTCAAAGGGTTCGGTGGCAAAGATCTCATCCCAGACCGCCACCACCCCGGCCACGTCCCGGAACTGGGCGTCGCCGGGACTGAGCAGATTCTCTCCCCGGTCCGCGGCATCCACAATGGTCTGGAGGACGGTCTTGACCTGCTGGTTCACCCCCATGGCGGAATAATTCCCCTGCCCGTCGCTGGAGATCATGGGATTTGACAGGTCGGCTCCGTACTGTCTGGCTCCCTCCACCATCTGCGCCAGCGGGTCCACCTCCGGCAGGTTCATTCCCTCCAGCTGGGCCGCCGTGCCCGTGTGGGTGACCACCTGGCCGGAGGGCTCGGTATAGGAGACGGTGAGCTGCCCAGCCTCGGCCTCCGTTCCGGTGACCTGGGCCCATGTCAGCTCCTGGTAGTCAAAAAACCACTGGTTGACCGTGGTCAGCTGGTGGTTCTCATAGCGGTACAAAACGGCCTCCGCGTGCCCCATCTCCATGGAATTGGCCGCCTCGCCGTTGAACACCCCGATATAGGGCGGGTCGATGTACACCGTGCAGGGCTGGCTGTGGGAGCCCGCCCCGCCGCCGAAGGACAGGACGGTGCCCTCGGCGGAGTAGATGGCCCCCACGCCGTATATGATGCCGGCGTCCGCGTTTTCCGGGGTGGGATTCTCATCGTACCGGTACAGCTCCCCGTCCCCGTCGCCGTCCAGGTCCACCAGATAGGTCTCCAGCGGACCCAGACTATAGGACAGCTGGGCGATCTCCTGCTCCCGCTGCTCGATGGCCGCCAGATAGGCCCGGGCGGTCTCCGGGTCCACGGCGTAGTCCCCGGTCACCGCCTGCTTCAGCTCCTCCGTCCGGTAGGCCGGCAGGGCCAGCCCGCCGAGATCCAGCGCCCGGGCAGGCAGACTGCCCGCCAGCAGACAGAGGCACAGCAGCGCGGCCAGACTTCTCCTCTTCTTCATGTCCCATCCACCTCATCCGCACATTATTCCTGAAACCGAATTTTTCCCCCTCAGTATAAATGATTTCCCTTTCCCTGGCAACCGGTTTACAAAATTCTCCCCTCGGGCCGGTCAGAACAGCTCCGGCTGCTCCACCAGATAGTGGTTAATCAGCTCCACCAGCCATTGCAGGGCAGGGTTGTCCGACTGCCGCAGCCACACCATGCCCAGATCAATCACCGGATTATCTCCGTCCAGGGGCAGAAACGCCAGATTGGTGTGCATATATTCCCGGATATGGTAGGGCATGATGGTGAGGGCCTGGCCGCACTCCACCGCGAAGATCACATCCTCCATGGCGGGATACTCCGCCACGATCCGGGGGGTGAAGCCGTAGCCCCGGCAGATCTGCCGGAACTGCTTGTACATATAGCTGCCGCCGCTCTGGGCCAAGCAGACAAAGGGCTCGGTGGCCAGCCGGTCATAGTGTACCACCGCGTTCTCCAGACAGGGGTGGTCCTTGGGGCACACCAGGCAGTAGAAATCCGAGCCCAGCTTCCGGCAGTGGTACTGGCTCAGATCCTGCAAGTCGGTGAGCACCGAGAAGGCGGCGTCAAAGGCGCTCTCCTCACAGTCCCGGCGCAGACTGTCGGCGTCCCGCCGGATCAGCTCCACCCGCACCTGGGGATAGCGGCTGCGGTAGTCCAGCATGATCTGGGGCAGAAAGTGGCGGCTGGGGCTGTTGAGATAGCCGATTTTCAGGGACAGATTGTCGGTCCGTTCCGCCTGACGAATCCGGTCCCTGGCCCGCTCCTCCAGGTCCAGCATCCGCTTGGCGTCCTCCAGAAACAGCTCCCCCGCCCGGGTCAGGTTGACGCTGCGGGTGGTGCGGAGAAAGAGCTTTGTCCCCAGCTCCTGCTCCAGGGCCGAGATCTGATGGGTAATGGCGGGCTGAGTCACATAAAACTCCTTGGCCGCCTCGGTAAAGTTCCGGTGCCGGGCCACCGACAGAAAGTAGCGCAGCTGATCCAGATACATGGCTTCCCTCCCCTTTCCGTCCGTTAGGTTTCCCTTATTATATATTGATAAACAAATTTAATCAATCGACGAAAAAAGCTGAATTTCTCTTTTTTATCCAACGGTGTTACCATATATCCGCTAAAACATTGTGAAAAGGAGCCAGAACATATGGGTTTTCACGTCATGGGCGTTACCGCCGGCCGGAAGGACAGCAACTGTGAGATCCTGCTGAAGGAGGCCCTGCTGGCCTGCCAGGAGCAGGGGGCCGAGGTCCGCATGATCAACCTGAAGGACTACGACATCCTGGACTGCGACGGCTGCACCTCCTGCACCATCGGGATGTCCATGGGCAAGAACGTGGGCTGCCCCCTGGACAAGAAGGACGACAAGAAGAAGATCATGGACGTCATGCTGGAACAGGACGCGGTGATCTTTGCCGCCCCCACCTACGATCTGATGCCCTCCTCTCTCTTCCTCAAGTTCATGCACCGCAACCTGGCCTATGAGTCGGCCTTCCTCACCAAGATCGGCGCCATCGCCCCCCGGGACCGGGTGGGCGGCCTCATCGCGGTGGGCGGCTCCACCCGCTCCTGGCAGTCCATGGCTCTGGAGTGTATGCAGGCCACCACCTTTACCAACAGCTTCAAGATCGTGGATATGTACATGGCCACCCAGGCGCCCGCCCCCGCCCAGGTGCTCCTCCACGAGGAGAAGATCGCCCGGGCCCGTGAGATGGGCGAGAACATCATGAAGGCCCTCAACACCCCGGTGGCGGAGCGCAAATGGCTGGGGGACCCGGACTACGGCTGGTGCCCCAACTGTCACTCCAACGCCCTCTGCCTGGGCGAGCCCCAGTGGAAGGGCCTCCACTACCCCATCGAGTGCGTGGTGTGCGGCGCCGGCGGCACCCTGGAGCAGACCGAGGACGGCCGGTGGAAGTTTGTCATCGCCGAGAACGGCCTGGAGCGTGACCGCACCACCGAGGAGGGCCGGGGCGTCCACTGCGACGAGATCGCCGAGACTCAGGGAGGCTTCTTCATGGATCCCGCCAAGCGCCAGCTGGTGGCTGAGCGGCTGCCTAAGTACAAGAACATCCAGTTTCCCGGCATTTAACGAAAGGAGTCCTGTTTCCATGAAATTTGAGCATCTGTTTTCCCCCATGCAGGTGGGCAAGGTGACCTACCGCAACCGTATTGTCAGCGCCCCCATGGCCTTCGGCCTCATCGTTCAGAACCCCGCCGCCCGGGACTTCACTTACCGCAAGCTGGAGGCCAGCGCCAAGGGCGGCAACGGCTGCGTCATCGTGGGCGAGACCGACGTCAACTTCACCGACGCCGTCCGTATCCCCGGCTTCCGTCCCTTCGACTTCGCCAAGCCCGAGGAGGACCCCGAGACCTTTGACGCCGTGGGCGAGTACGCCCGCCGCATCAAGCGCCACGGCGCCGTGGCCCTGGCCGAGCTGGTCCACTGCGGCAAGGAGAAGGTGCCCTTCGGCCCCGGTCAGGAGGCCATCGGCCCCATCGAGACCACCAACCTGGCGGGCGTAAAAGTCCGGGCCATGAACGAGGACGACATGGCCCGGGTGGCCCATGACTTCGCCGTCTCCGCCACCTATATGCAGAAGGCCGGCTTTGACGGCGTGCTCATCCACGGCGGCCACGGCTTTATCTTCACCCAGTTCCTCTCCCCCCTGATGAACACCCGTACCGACAACTACGGCGGCTCTCTGGAGAATCGGGCCCGGTTCCCCCTCCAGACCCTGAAGGCCGTCCGGGAGGCGGTGGGCCCCGACTTCCTGGTGGAGCTGCGCATTGACGGCACCGACCACCAGCCCGGCGGCATCACCCCCCAGGAGACCGGCGAATTCATCGCCATGGCCGAGCCCTGCATCACCTCCGTCCATGTGACCTGCGGCATCTATGAGGAGTCCGTCAAGTCGGGCACCGAGAGTTCCATGTTCCACCCCCACGGCCTGAACATCGACAACGCCGCCATCATCAAGGAGTACACCAAGCTGCCCGTGGGCGCCGTGGGCGGCATCAACTCCCCCGAGCTGTGCGAGCAGGCCATTGCCGACGGCAAGGTGGACTTCGTGATCCTGGGCCGTCAGATGCTGGCCGACCCTGAGTTTGCCAACAAGGCCAAGTGCGGCCATGAGGATCAGATCCGCCGCTGCCTGCGCTGCTACAAGTGCTTCCCCGGCTCCCCCGAGGAGGGCTACGACGATCTGCCCTTCACCAGCGAGGAGCTGGCCCTCTACGTGGGCCACTGCACCATCAACCCCCTGGCCCACCTGCCCTTCGACCCCGACACCCTGGCTCCCGCCTCCAAGCAGGAGACCGTCCTCATCGTGGGCGGCGGCGCCGCCGGTATGCAGGCCGCCATCACCGCCTGCGACCGGGGCCAGAAGGTGATCCTGGCCGAGGAGGCCTCCTACCTGGGCGGTCTGCTGCGGTTCACTGATGTGGACACCGACAAGCCCGACCTGATGAACTTCAAGAACCTGCTGGTCCGCGAGGTGGAGCGCCGGGGCATCGACGTGCGGCTCAACACCACCGTCACCGCCGACAACATCGGCTCCTTCGGGGCTGACTGCGTCATCTTCGCCACCGGCTCCCTGCCCTCCTGCCCCCCGGTGCCCGGCATTGAGCACGCCCACAAGGCCATGGATCTGTACGACGGCAAAGTAAAGCCCGGCCACAAGATTGTCATGGTGGGCGGCGGCCTGGTGGGCTGCGAGGCCGGCCTCTTCCTCCAGAAAACCGGCCACGAGGTCACCGTGGTGGAGATGCTGGACCGGCTGGCCAACGAGTCCTTCGGTATGTACCGGGAAGCCCTCGTCTGGGAGATGGAGAAGTGCGGTATGGGCATGATGCCCAAGACCCGCTGCCTGGAGATCACCCCCACCAGCGTGAAGGTGGAGAACGCCGACGGGATCCAGACCCTGGAGGCCGACACCGTCCTCTTCGCTCTGGGCATGAAGAGCGTGGACATCACCGCCCTGAAGGAGGCCGCCGAGGCCAAGGGCCTCAAGACCTGGGTCATCGGCGACGCCATCCAGCCCGGCAAGGTGGACCAGGCCACCCGCAGCGGCTACCTGGCCGGTATCGAAGTGGGCAAGTAAGCCCTGAAATCTCCTTGTTTTCCCTTGAAAGACTTGTCTTTCAAGGGAAAACGTTTTATCCTGTTACTATGAAAACCCAAGAAAGGAAGGGATCATCATGCCCCAACGCGCTCCGCTGACGGCGGAAGAACGGGCTCTGCCCTACGCCAAATTTTACGACCTGCCCATCACCCCCATCTCGGAGGAGAAGCTGGCGGTGCTCTCCGGCGGCCCCATGGACCCCGCCCTGGCCATGAAGATCGAGGACCGCAACGACCTGTTCCTCCCCGGCGATCTGCCCTGTGAGATGGGCTACTGCGTCATGGACAACGGCGCCGGTTTCCTGGCCAACCGCACCTTCATGCCCGGCGTCACCCCCGAGATGTTTGAGTGGTGGTTCGCCTGGCACGCCCTGGAGGACCTGCGCTACCGGATCTGGGACCCGGAGGACCACTTCTACGCCCGGCAGCAGAACCGGGAGAAGGCCCTGGACCAGTCTCTGCCCATGCGGGAGCGCACCTGGGGCACCAGCCATGTGGTGCTGGAGGACGTGGGGGGCGGCCCCGACCAGGTGATCCTCAACTTCCGCTATCCCCAGGAGATGGGCTATGACGAGTCCAAGGTGGGCACCGAGGCCTGCGCCACCATGATGTGCGCCAACGGCCACGGCCCCGTTCCCGGCGAGGGCGTGGCCGCCGTCATGACCCACTTTGTCCGTGAGGTGGAGGGGGGCATCGTGCTCCGCTCCCGGTTCTGGATCGGCTACGGCCTGGTGGACGGCCAGCTGGTGAAGCTGGTGCCCGACGGGGTGTCCGTGCCCCTGGAGGTGGTCCAGGGGCTGTTCGCCCACAACCTGAAGGAGTTTGGCCATCTGGCCGCCATCCTGCCCCAGGTGTACGCGGAAAACAAGGATCTCTGGTAAAAAAAGGGCCTGTTGCAAAATAGCTGTTTTGCACAAACCTGTCATTGCGAGCCAGTGCGCACACTGGCGTGGCAATCCGTTTCCCCGGCAAAAGGGGCGGATTCCCACGAAAAACGGCCGCCCACCGGGCGGCCGTTTTTCTCGGAATGACGGGTCTTTGTACGAGCTGCGCATTTTGCAACAGGCCCTTTTTGCTTTTCCGGCCGGGGAAGAACTTACCCGGCAATGGGGGTGGACAGGTTGGTCTTGAGGGTGGAAATCTGATCGGCGGTGAGGCCAATGCCGGTCAGGTAATCCTGGGCGGCCTGCTGCAGGTCCACCCCGGACAGGTCGGCCCCCTTCTCCAGGCCCGCCAGGTCCCGGAGCATCCCCACGGCCACCTCGGAGATGAGCTTGTACTGCTCGGAGCCCTTCTCCACATGATAGTAGTTCTCATAGGACACCATGTAGTCGGCCACGATCTCCTCCTGGGAAGCGCCCATCAGGGCCTCCAGCAGGATGGCGGTAAAGCCGGCCCGGTCCTTGCCCTCGGTGCAGTGGAAGGCATAGGGGCCCTCGTGGGAAATCATGAACTCCAGACCGGTCTTGAGCTTGGCCTGGAAGTCGGCGGCCTTGTAGTCCACGCCCATATTGAGGGCGATCACATTCCCCGCCTCATAGAGGCCCTTGTAGTAGGGGGAATCAAAGCCCTCGGCGGCAAAATAGCCCTGGATGGCCTCGTCGTCGTCGGCCAGGTTGACCACGGTCTTGACCCCCGCCTTCTCGATGAGGTCGTCGGCATAGGCGGCCCGGCCCAGCTCCGGGTTCACCGGGCTGCTGGTGCGGTAGAGCACGCCCTGGGCGATGTCGCCCACGGTGATGGCACGGAAGTTGGCAAAGACCTCGTCGGAGGCGTAGTCGCTCCGCTCGTTGGTACGGGTGAGCTGATGGGCCTGATACTGGCCCAGATACCCGGCCTTCTCAGCCAGAGAGAAGGTGACGGTATCGCCCACCGTCACGCCGTAGGTCTCGGCAAAGTTGCCCATGTTGATGGCCACCACCAGGATGTCGCTCTCCTGGTTGTCCCGCACCACGTTCTCGCCGGTGTTCACGTCGCTGTAGGCGGTGCAGAAGGGGATCTCCAGGCTGCGGCCCTTTACCGTCACCCTCAGCACATCCCCCAGCTCGAAGCCGGCGTCATAGAGAGCCTGGGGCTTGATGTCCAGGTCCAGGTTGCCGTACTTCTCCACGGCGGCCACGCTGCCCGTCACGGTGGCGGAATCAAAGCTGATCTGGCTGAAGTTCATCAGCATCTGGGCCAGCTCGGAGCGCTGGGCAGTGCCGGTGGGATTGAGCTTGTTCTGGCTGCCGGACAGGATGCCCAGGGCCACCGCCCGCTCCATGCCGTCCTTGGCCCAGTCGGCCACAGAGGCGGCGTCGGCGTAGGTGCTCAGATTGGCGTTGGCAACCTCAGCCCCCTGGGCCTTGGCGTAGTCGGCAAAGACCTTGCCCAGCTCCTGCCGGGTCATGTCCCGCTGGCCGCCGAAGGCGCCCTGACCCACGCCGGAGGTGAGGCCCTCATCCTCGGCCCAGGCGGCGGCGTCGGCATACCACTGGCCGGACACGTCGTTGAAGGAAGCGGCCTCGGTGACGGCAGGACGGCCGGCCAGATTGTACAGGGTCTGGTAGACCATGCCCCGGGTCACAGTGAGGTCGGGGCTGAAGGCGTCGCCGCCGGTGCCGTTCATGATGCCCTTTTCGGCCACATAGGTGACGGCGGGGGCGTACCAGGCGTCAGAAGCCACATCGGTAAAGACGGGCGCGGTCTCCTCCGCGGCCAGAGCAGGCAGGGACATCCCCGCGGCCAGGGCAGCGGCCAGGGTCAGCGAAAGGAACTTTTTCGTTCGCTTCATGTTGAACATACCACCTTTTCTCATTCTTGTATCCGGCAGGACTGGATACTCTCTGTGTCCCATCCTACCAAAATCCGTCCCATAATACAAGGGTTTCTAAAAACACCCGCCGTACGGGATCATTTCCATTCCAAATTCCGCCGCAGGGGGACTGGGCCCCGCCAGGCAAAGGCCCGATCCCCGTACTTGTCCCGGAAAGTCCGGTTGGTCAGCCCCTTCAGGTCGGCCCGGTCCAGGGCATCCACCAAATCCTCCCGGAACTCAGGCAGAGGGGACAGGGCGGGCTGGGCGTTGTAAGGGCACACCCGCTGACAGGTGTCGCACCCCCAGATCAGGGGGTGGGCCTTCACCAGCGCCGCCTCCTCCCCGGTCAGGTCCCCCTTTTTCTGGGTCAGCTCGGACAGGCAGCGGGACAGCTCCACCCCGCTCTCCCCCAGAGCGCCCCCGGGGCAGGCGGCCACACACTTGCCGCAGCCCACACAGTCGGGGGACGGGGCGCTGGGCGGCAGGTCCAATGCCTGGTCTGTGAGGATGGTGCCCAGGAACACATAGGTGCCGTAGGGGGGTAAAATCACCAGGCCGTTTTTCCCCCGCAGGCCCACGCCGCACCGCCAGGCCGCCTGCCGCTCAGGCAGGGGGGAATTGTCGGCGGCGGGCAGAAATAGCCCGTTTTCGTATTTTTCTCTCAAAAAATCACAGACCGTATTCAGCCTTCCGGTGACCACCTGGTGGTAGTCCCGCCCACGGGCGTAGAGGGACAGGTTGCCGGGCCGGTCCCCGGCGTAGTAGGGGAAGGCGGCCACCAGTACGGTACGGGGGTTGAGGCACAGCTCTTCCGCCTTTGCGATGGCCTCTGCCGTCATGTCCTCCGCCAGCTCCGAAAACGGCAAGCCGCCCCAGGCGGCGGCGCCTGCGGCGGCAAAAGCCTTATTGAGCATGGTCACGGTCATACTTGTCCAAAGCCTGCCGGGCCAGGATTCCATCGGGAATGCAGGGCTCGGGGCCGTTCTTCCGCTTCTGGGCCTCCTCGCAGCCCTTGCCCGCCAGCAGCACCACGGCGGGGCGCTGGGCCTCCAGGATGGCGGTCTCCACCGCCCGCTCCCGGTCGGGAATGACGGTGTACGCCTTGTTCCATCGCTTGAGGAACACCCCGATATCGGCGCAGATGTCCTCCACCTCCTCGGGGCCGGGGTCGTCCTCGGTGAGGATGATCCGGTGGGCCCACTCACCGGCGGCGTTACCCATGCCCTCCCGGCGGTCGATGCCCTTGCCGCCGGTGCAGCCGAAGAGCACCGTCAGCTGCCGGTCGGGGTACTCCGCCCGGACGGAGCGCAGGGCGTTTTGCAGGCTCATGCCGTTGTGGGAGTAGTCCACAATGACAGAAATCTGGTTGTCGGCGCTGACATAGTGCTCCATACGGCCGGGGACGAAGGCCTTCTCCAGGCCCTGCTCCACCGCCTGACGGGAGATGCCGTAGGCCTCGGCCACCGCCACGGCGGCCAGGGCGTTCTCCACGTTGAACAGTCCGGGGGTGGAGATGGCCAGCTCCCCCTCGTACCGGGGGGTGCGGACGTGGAAGGCGATCTTGTTCCCCTCCTTGCGGACGTTGGTGCCGTACACCACAGCGGCGGGGTCCTTCTGGGAGAAGGTAATGACCTGCTCACACCGGGCGGCGGCCTGGGCCACCTCAGCGGCGTGGTCGCAGTCCATGGAAATACAGGCGGTTTTCGCCTGCCGGAAAATGAGCAGCTTGGATTGGAGGTAGTCCTCCAGATCGGGGTGCTCCACCGGGGAGATATGGTCCTCGCCGATGTTGAGGAACACGGCGCAGGACAGATCCACCCCAATGACCCGGCCATATTTCAGGGCCTGGGAGGACACCTCCATGGTGAGATAGTCCGCCCCGGCGGTAACGGCGTTGGACAGGTGGCGCTGGAGATCCAGGGGTTCCGGGGTGGTCAGCTTGGCGGGCTTGCGCTCCAGGCCGTCGTCGGTGACGATGGTGGAGAGCAGGGCGCTCTCCCGGTGGCCCTGGGAGGCCAGCCAGGTATCCACGATGGACTTGATATAGTAGGCCGTGGTGGTCTTGCCCTTGGTGCCGGTGATGCCGGTGATGGTCAGCTGGCCGGAGGGGTGGCCGTAGGCCAGATCGGCCAGCAGGCCCATGGCCTGCCGGATGTCGGTCACCCGCAGGCAGGGCAGGGGCACGTTGGGATAGGGGATCTCGCTGACGTACACGAAGGCCCCCTTGTCCATGGCCTGGCGCAGGTAGTCCTCCTTAAACTTGGCCCCCTTGCAGAGGAAGAGGGTGTGGGGGATCACCACCTGGGAGTCGCAGGACACCAGGACCACGGGGGCAGTCAGATCAGCGTGGATAGGCCCCTTATCGGCCAGCAGGTCATGGCGCAGCAGCAGCTGCACATAGTCGCCCAGAGGGCGGCGGAAATCGGTCATTTTCTTCACCACCGTAAACTTGTGGGGCCGATGTTTCCATCGGCCCATTGCTTATACCATCCGCAGCTTGTAGCCGCAGGCGGTGATGCACCGCTGTGCCAGCACGTCCATGGCGTCCAGATAGTGGTCGGGCAAACCGTGGTAGGTGCGGTAGACGCTCAGCTCGGTGCAGCCCAGAATGGCGCTGTCGCACCCGGCCTGGCGGAGCCAGCGGTCAATGACGGCGAATTTCTCCCGGGAGCCCTTTTCCCCCCGCTTGATTTCGTCGTAGATGATGCTCATCACCAGCTTCTGGACCTCCTCCGGCGGGGAGACGGCCTCAATGCCCCGGGCGGTACACTCCTTCTGGTACACCCCGGTGCGGATGGTGCCGTCGGTGGCCAGGATGGCCACCTTGCGCCGTCCCTCCTCCGCCAGCACCCCCACGGTCTCCCGGGGCATATGGATGAGAGGAATGGAGATATCCTCCTGGAGCCGGTCGGCAAAGTAGTGGGAGGTGTTGCAGGGGATGGACAGCACGGTGCAGCCGCCCCCCTCCAGCAGCCTGGCTCCGGCCAGCAGCCGCCGGTAACAGCCCTCCGCGTCACCCCCCAGAATGGCGGCGGTGCGGTCGGGCATGGAGGTGTCGCTCCAGATCAGGGTGGGCAGATGCTCCTGGTCCTTGGCCGCGTCGGTGCGGTCCAGAATCCGCTGATAAAAGTCCTGGGTGGCCTGGGGCCCCATGCCGCCCAGGATGCCAAGTCGTTGTTCACTCATCGAACTTTCTCCATACAAGAAGCGTACCAGCCCACATAGCGGCGCTGGCCCTTCATGATGCGCAGAGTACGCACCAGGCCGTTGTCCGGCTTGTAGAACAGGGGGTTGACCACAGCGCCCGCCTGCTCCAGGGCGCGCATCTCCTCATGATACTTGGGATTCACATAGTCATAGGCCACCTTGGGGGGAATGACCCACCACAGATGGCGGTTTTTGGCGACGGTCAGCTCACAGTCCCTGCCCAGCACCCGGTCCTCCACCAGATACTTGGCCAGGTTGTAGCCCGCGCCGGTGACATAGTAGTTGGACCGGCCCTGGCGGCAGTTGATCTCAAAGGCCTTGAACTTGCCGTCCCGCTGGTCGTACTTGATGTCGAAGTTGGAGAAACCGGTGAAATGGATGGCCTCCAGGAAGCCTTTCAGCTTCTCGCACAGCTCGGGCTCTGGCTCGGTGATGATAACGGCGTGGTTGCCGATGGCGTGGGCGGTGTGCTCCTCCAGCAGGACGTGGCCCACGCACATCAGGCGCACCCTGCCGTCGGCGCCGGAGTAGTTGGTGACCACCCGCATGAAGCTGTCGTCACCGGGAATAAAGTCCTGGATGATGAGGGAGTCCTCATACCCGGCGTTGTAGATGTCGTCAATGACCTGGTCCACCTCTTCCCGGGTCTGGAGGACATAGGCCTTCTTCTGGGTGGGGAAGGGATGCTTCCAGTAGGTGTCCGACTCGGCGGGCTTGACCACGAAGGGGCCCTCAAAAGGCAGGGTAAAGCCGTGGCCCTCCCCCTTGTGGTAGACATAGGTGGCCGGGTGATCGATGCCATACTGGTCGCACAGGTCGTAAAACTTCTCCTTGTGGATCAAAGTCTCCAGCATGGACAGATCCACATAGGGGGCGATGACGTTTTCCGGGTAGTTGGGCAGGTTGGCGGAGATGGAGTTGAGGTAGTTGTCTCCGCAGCCCAGCACCAGGATCTTCTTGTCGGGGTGCTCACGGGCCACCTCGGTGACGTTCTCCAGCACCTTGTCCACCCGGTCGTTGTGCTCCCGCACCCGGTAGTCGATGATCTTGCTGCCGGCGCACACGCTGGCGGGGAACATCCCGTACACCACCGACTTGACGCCGTAGGCCTCATGGAAGGCCCGGGCCATGCTGTAGGCGTTGATGTCCGAGCCTAACAGCACGGGCACAAATTCAGTTGCAGCCATTGTAAAATGCCTCCTGGAAGGTAATTTCATACCAATGTTCGCCCATGGGAATGACCTGGGCGCAGTAATGCCCCGCCACATAGGCGGCCTGGGCCTCGGTGAGCCGCAGCTCCCGCCGGAGCAGCTCCCCACCTGCAAAGCACTGGGAGATCAGCCGGTCCAGGCTCTCGCTTTCTTGCAGTATCTCTCTCTGAATCATAATTCGTTCTCCTCAACAAGAGAAAAGACGGTGATGGACGGTAGGGGCAATGATATATGGAAAACTGTCTTTCCGGGAATTCACTTCCCGGAAAGACACTTCGACCCGCGCCGCGGGGCGCGAAACCGGGGGTATCGAGCCAAGTCGCCGGCGTTCCGCCGGCACGCAGGCTCGTATCTAGGGGGTATTGGATACCCCCTAGATTATTTTTTATCCGGTGGCGCGCTTCACCTGGTAGACCCCCTGGATCTGACCCAGCTTGTTGATGACGGCGGTAAGCTCGGTGTGGTTCTTGACCTCCAGCACGATGCTGACGGTGGCGTAGCCGTCGGGCATGGAGCGGGCGGACAGGCTGGTGGTTTTGGCCTTCATGGTGGACAGGGCCATGGCCACATCCAAGGTCAGGCCGTCCCGGTCCTTGGCGGCGATCTCCAGGGAGGTGCGGTAGGTGGCCAGCTCCCCGGTGGCCCAGGACACCTTGATCCAGCGGCCCGCCTCCTCCGGCTTGCGCTTTTCGGGTGCGGCGTTGGGGCAGTCGGCCCGGTGGACGGAGACGCCAAAGCCCCGGGTGATGAAGCCCACCACCGGGTCCCCGGGCACGGGGGTGCAGCACTTGGCGAACTTCACCAAGCAGTTGTCGATGCCCTCCACAATGATGCCGCTCTGGTCGTGCTTGCCGGTCTTGACCGGTACGGTGGGCTGGTTGGCGGTGGCGGGGTAGATGGCGGTATCCTGCTGCTGGGCCGTCTTTTCAGCGGCGGCCTGCTCGGCGTGAAGCCGGTTGAGCCGGGTCATCTCGTCCTTGACCCGCACCACCGCCTTCTGGGCGGACATACCGCCGTAGCCGATGGCGGCGTACAGCTCGTCCAGGGTGCCGAAGCGCACCTTCTTTAAAATAAAGGGCAGCACGTCCTCGGCGGTGATGGCCGCCAGGGACAGACCCACGTGCTTGAGCTCCGACTCGAAGGAGGAGCGGCCGGTGGCGATGTTCTCCTCCCGCCGTTCCTTCTTGAACCACTGGCGGATCTTGTTGCGGGCCTCGTTGGACTTGCAGATCTTCATCCAGTCCCGGCTGGGGCCGTGGGCCGACTTGGAGGTGATGACCTC
>DWXO01000010.1 GCA_019119165.1 Candidatus Flavonifractor intestinigallinarum
CCGGTGGCAAAAGCCATGATGGCGGCCACCACGAAGATCACCACGGGCAGAAGGTGGGGGGTCAGGAAGCCCTGGGTGATGGAGATGATGTAGTTGGCGGTACCCATGGTCTGGGACAGGCCGTTGACGGAGTAGGCCAGGGCCAGCAGGATCACCGCGGGCAGGGCGCCCTTGATGCCGTTGGTCAGGGTATCCATGACCTCCTTGAAGGGGATGCCCTGGATCATCATGCTGATGGTCATGAGGATCACCACCAGCAGAAAGGCCTCCATGGTCTTGGCGGAGTTATAGGCGATGCAGGTGGAGATAGCCACGGTGATGATGATGATAACGGGCAGCAGGAAGTTGAGGAACATACGGGGCTTAAAGCCGGGATAGGGCTCCATGCCGGTGAGCTCCTTGCCCACCAGGGGCTGGGCCCCGTCGGCCAGCACCTTGCCGGTCTCCATGGCCCGCTTCTCCGCCTTCTTCATGGGACCGTAATCCTTCACAATGCCGGAGCCGATGAGGCCCACCAGAATCACGGCGAAGATGGGATAGAAGTTGAAGGGGATGGCCTTCAGGAAGAGGGCGGAGGCGTCCTCCTGGGTGGCGATGCAGCCCACACCCACCGCCAGACCGCTGAGGTAGGCCGCCCAGCCGGTGATGGGCACCAGCACGCTGACGGGAGCGGAGGTGGAGTCGGCGATGTAGGCCAGCTTCTCACGGGAGATTCTCGCCTTGTCGGTGATGGAGCGCATGGTGCAGCCCACGAACAGGGGGCTGAAGGAGTCGCTGAAGTAGACAAATATACCCAGCACCCAGGCCATAAGCTGAGCGCCCTTACGGCTGAGTTTCTTGTCGTGGACCCACTGGGAGAAGCCCTGAATGGCGCCGGTCTTTTGGAAGTAGGCCACCAGGATGCCGATAAAGGTGTTGAGCAGCATCACCCAGGAGAAGCTGGTGGTACCCAGGTTCTCCTTCAGCAGGGTGGGGAACCCCAGCAGCAGGGTCTCCACAATGGGGGTGCCGGAGGCCACGCCCACCAGAGTGGTGCCGGTGAAGCAGGCGATGGCCAGGGCGGCGATGGTATTCTTGGTTGCAAAGGACAGCACAATGGCCAGGACGGCCGGAATGATGGAGATAATGCCCATGTTGACCAGATCTTCCATTGCATTCCCTCTCTTTCTCTCTTGGTATAGCCCGTCGCTGTTACAGCTTCACCTGCTCCAGAGGCAGGAAGTTGTCGGAGCGGGTGACGGTGGCGGGAGGCGCCGGGTCCAGCTTCTGGTCGGCAATGCCCAGGATGTCCTCGGGGCGCACCCAGGGCCGGTTCTGGAGGGCGCTGGTCTCCTCGTGGGTCAGGTAGCCCTGATAGGCGGTGAGGCTGCGGCGCAGGAAGCCGTCCTGGACACAGGCGGCGGCCACACCCTTGTTGAGGATGGCCCGGAAGTGGGGGATCACAGAGGCGGCGTAGGCGATGGAGGTGGAGTTGGCGATGGCGCCGGGGATGTTGCTGACGCAGTAGTGGACCACGCCCTCCTCGATGTACCGGGGATTCTCATGGGTGGTCTCGTGGAAGGACTCGATGGCGCCGTTGTCGTCGTTGGAGATGTCCACAATGACGGAGCCCTTGCCCATCAGCTTGAGCATGGGCCGGTCAATGAGCCAGTCGTTGCAGCCCTTGGGCCACTTCACGCAGTTGAGCACCATGTCGGTCTGGGGCAGCAGAGCGGCAATGTTCTCCTTGGTACACATCATGGTGTCGATGTGCTCATTGTACTGCCGCTTCAGGGTGCGCAGGATGCCGATGTTGATGTCCATAACGGTGACCCGGGCGCCCAGGGCGTAGAGCACCGACAGGGCGGCCTGTCCCACGGTGCCGCCGCCCAGGATGAGCACCTTCATGGCGGGGGAGCCGCCCAGGCCGCTGACGAACATACCCTTGCCGCCGTTGATGGAGAGCATGGACTCCAGACCCATCAGAGCGCCCTGCTTGCCGGCGGCCTCACAGTTGGGGGAGCCGTAGCGGTGGCTGTCCTCGGCGGTGAAGGCGATACAGCCGCTGTCCAGAATGGCCTGAACCTTCTGGGGATGGGCGGCGGGGTGGATGCAGGTAAAGATGATCTGCCCCTTCCGCAGCAGCGGGAACTCGCAGGGCTCCAGCTCCTTCACCTTGGTGACGAAGTCGGCCTGGGCGTAGATCTCCTCCATGGTGTCCACCAGCTTGGCGCCGGCGGCCTCATAGGCGCTGTCAGCGAAACCGGCCTTCTCGCCGGCCCCACGCTGGACCAGGGCGGTGTGGCCGTCATTGACGATGGTGGTGATCTCCACCGGGGTGGCGATGGTACGGTACTCGCCGTTCTTGATGTCTTTCAACAGACCGAAAACCATATGGATTCCTCCTTCAATTTGCGGCTCATGGCGGCCGCGGATCTGCGGAGCCCACAGGGTCCCGCTCTGACTGTTTTTTACTGGAGCATTTATACTTCCTGGGTGCCGTTGTCAATGGAATAGAGAATATTCATTCAATTTCTCCAATACTACTACAATATTATTTAAGCTACTTCTAAAAACTAGTGTATTTTTGCATACTTATTCGCACCAACAAAGAGAGCCGGGGCTGCTGTGCAGCCCCGGCTCTTTTTGTTGACGGCAATCTTATGTCTGGGGCAGGGAGTCGTCCTCCCGGACCCAGTCCTCCACATGGACCACCGAATAGTCGGTTTTGGTGTTGCGGATAACCACCCGCTGGATGCCCGCGTTGATGATGAGCCGCCGGCACATGGAGCAGGAGGTGGAGTTGGGGATCAGCTCCCCGGTGGCGGGGTCCACACAGGCCATGTACAGGGTGGCCCCGATGGTCTCGCTGCGGGCGGCGGAGATGATGGCGTTGGCCTCGGCATGGACCGAGCGGCACAGCTCGTACCGCTCCCCGGAGGGGATGTTCAGGGCCTCCCGGGTGCAGTAGTTCAGATCCACGCAGTTCTTCCGGCCCCGGGGAGCGCCGTTGTAGCCGGTGGCAATGATCTCGTCGCTCTTCACCAGAATGGCGCCGTAGCAGCGGCGCAGGCAGGTGGCCCGCTCGGCCACGGTCTGGGCGATATCCAGATAGTAATTTTCCTTGTCAATGCGGCCCATGGGGACCCTCCTTTGTGCGGCGTTCCATTTATTAGCGTCAGTATACCGTTTTTTTCTCCAAACCGCAAGTGCCGCCTCTTCCCCCGGTCCATCGTTCATGAAATGTTTACGGTTGTATCCTTGACGAAAAAAGCCGCAGGCGCTATCATATAGACATCAAAAGTGCACCCAATTCTTACGTCAAAGGAGACGACCGTATTTCATGCTCATGAATTTTTTGCGAAAATTGATGTACGGACGGTATGGCAGCGATTACCTCTCCTTTTTCCTGCTTTTCCTGTATGTGGTGCTGATTTTTATATCGGCACTGCCCCATATGGCATGGGTCTCCTGGCTGGCGCTGGCAGTGCTGCTGTGGAACCTGTTTCGGATGTTCTCCCGCCGCATTGACCGCCGTCGGGCGGAAAACGCCCGGTTTCTGGCCCTGTTCGGGCCGTTCATCCGCTGGTTCAAAATGCGGCGCACCATCCACCGGGACAAAGATCACCGCTATTTCAAATGCCCCAACTGCGGGCAGTATCTGCGGGTGCCCCGGGGCAAAGGAAAGATCACCGTCAACTGCCGCAACTGCGGCGCCAGTTTTGAGGAACGTAGCTGAATCCAGTCAAGGGCTGCTGCCGGACGCAGCAGCCCTTTTCATCACAGAAAGGGGGAGCGCCCATGAGACAGTGTATGGACGCCGACAATCTGCACCGCCGCTTAAAGAAAATCATCGGCCAGCTCAACGCCATTGACCGGATGGTAGACGAGGACGTGCCCTGTGAGGAGATGTTGATGCAGATCAATGCCGCCAAAAGTGCCCTGCACAAGGTGGGCCAGGTGGTGCTGGAGGGTCATCTCAACCACTGTGTCCGGGACGGCATCGAGCACGGCGACGCCGACCGCACCATTGCTGAATTCGCCAAGGCCATCGAGCATTTTTCCCGTATGAGCTGAAGACAGGCGCGTCCCATCCGGTGGGACGCGCCTGTTGTTATCCGTGCAGGGCCAGCGCCGCCGCCCGGACGGCGCTGGCGTCGGTGACCGGCACCTGCTCCTCCGGGGGACACACCCCGCCGGAGAAGGATACCGCCGGGTTGTGGGTGGCAGAGATGTCGGTCCGGCTGGTCTTGAAGGAGCCGTGGAGTTGGTCGCAGCCGGTGGCCGCCAGCAGGGCGGCGGCATTGTCCGGACGCACCCCGCAGCCGGGCAGGATCTGGATGCGTCCGGCGGCGTACTCCCTCATGGCCCGGATGGTGTCCGCCCCCGCCGGGGCGGAGGAGGCCTGCCCGCTGGTGAGCACCCGGGTCACCCCCAGCTCCATCAGCACGTCCAAAGCCTCCCGCCAGTCGGGTACCACATCGATGGCCCTGCTGAACACGCTCTCCTTCTCCCCAATGACCTCCAGCATGGCGGCGCACCGGGCCTTATCCACCCTGCCGTCGGGATGAAGGCAGCCGAACACGATGCCGTCCGCCCCCGCCGCCAGCAGAGCGCGGGCATCGGCCAGCATGGCGGCAAACTCCGCCTCACTGTAGCAGAAGCCCCCTTCCCGGGGCCGCACCATGGCCATAATGGGGATGGACACCTGCCGGGCCACCTCCATGGCCCCGATGGAGGGGGTCAGTCCCCCTAAAAACAGGGCGGAATTCAGCTCCACCCGGTCCGCACCGGCCCCGGCGGCCAGGAGCACGTCCTCCGCCGAGCCGCAGCATACTTCCAGAATCATGGCAACACCCTCTTTTCTCATCTGGGGCTATGATAGCACACTTTTTTGTGGTATCATAGCCCCATTCCAAAGGAGTGGATCATATGGATCAGGAACTGACTTTTATCCGGCAGGCCCTGCCGGAGGACTGGGACAGCTACCCCACGTCCCTCTTTGAGGCCTTCGCCGCCCACAGCTTTATGCTGCGCCGGACCGTCCCCTGGTGCGCTTCTCTCAGCCGGGAGGCCTACCAGCAGTACGTCCTCTGCCCCCGGGTCAACGACGAGGACCTGTCCGACCACCGGGCCCTCTTCTACAGCCAGCTGTGGGACCGGGTGAAGGACCTGTCCCAGGAGGAGGCCGCCCTGGAGGTCAACCGCTGGTGCCATGAGCAGGCCAGCTATCAGGCCCAGGACGACCGCACCGCCTCCCCCCTGACGGTGTACCGCTGCGGCAGCGGCCGGTGCGGGGAGGAGTCCGCCTTCTTGGTGTCCGCCCTGCGCTCCGTTGGCCTGGCCGCCCGTCAGGTGTACGCCCCCCGCTGGTCCCACTGTGATGACAACCATGCCTGGGTGGAGGTGCTGTGCGAGGGCAGGTGGCGCTTTTTGGGGGCCTGCGAGCCGGAGCCGGTGCTGGACCGGGGCTGGTTCAACACCGCCGCCTCCCGGGCCATGCTGGTCCACAGCCGCACCTTCGGCCCGGTGGCCGACCTGGACCTCCACGGCGCCCCCCTGGGCAGACAGGGACAGGCTCTGTACCATAACCAGACTGCCCGCTACGCCCACACCAAAACCTACACCTTCCAGGCCGAGCCGGGGGAGATCATCACGCTGGAGGTCCTCAACGAGTCCCGGTTCTGCCCCATCGCCGCCCTCACCGCCGACCATACCGGCCAGGTCCAGGTGGAGCTGGGGATCGGCGACCTCCACCTGTCCTCCGGTGAGAAGGAGGCCTTCTGTCACGGCCGGACCCAGGACGGGGCAGCATTGTCCCTCCCCTCCCCCTGCGCCCACTGGACGGCCTTCGACTTCCGCGCCCCCCAGGACGCCCCCGTCAACCCCGCCCCTCTGGACGGGGCCCAGCGGCAGGCCCGGGCGGCGGTGCTGGCGGCGGGGACCGCCAAGCGGCAGGCGCGGATGGCGGGCTATTTCGATGAGGAAAAGGCCCAAAACTACCCCCAGCAGCGGGAGCTGCTTCAAAAAGCCCGGGGCAATTTCGGGGAGATCTACGCCTTTCTCAGCAAGGATCACGACCCTCTGCGCCCCGCCCTCCTCTCCTCCCTGTCCGACAAGGACCTGCGGGACGTAACGGCCCAGCTGCTGGAGGTCCACCTGGAGCGGGCCCGGCCCTGGGCGGACCGGTACCCGGCGGAGGTGTTCCGGCGGTTTGTGCTCTGCCCCCGGGTGGCCTTTGAGCGGCTCACCGACTGGTCCGTTCCCCAGAGCGGAGCGGTGGGGGAGGTCATTACCCTGCGGCAGCAGGGGGTGCCCGCCCTGCTGCGCCCCCTGGACGGGGCGGTGCTGGTGTGGCAAAACGGGAAATTTGTCCCCAAGGAGCCGGAGGAATGTGGAAAAGTCACCTTCCGGAAGGCCCCGGTGGAGCGCTTTCTCTACCGGCAGAACTGGTCGCTGGACTTCTGGACGGGGGAGGTGTGGAAACCCCTCCGGCTGGCCGACCGGGCCTGGCACAAAAACAAGCTGAATGTCACCCTGCCCGCCGGGCGCTACCGGGTGCTTACCGCCCTGCGGCTGCCGGCGGGGGACCAGTTCGCCAACCGGCTGGAGTTCACCCTGAAGGCGGGGCAGAAGCGGGAAATCCCGCTGGAGCTGCGGGACTGCTCGGTGGACGATCTCATCTCTCCCCGGGAGCTGCCCCTGGCGGAGCTGGCCGGAGCCCATGAAAAAGCCGCCCTCCTCCTCTGGCTGGAGGAGGGGGCGGAACCCACGGAACATATTTTAAATGAACTCTCCGCCGCCCTGCCCGCATTTCAGGCCCTGGACGGGGACGTGGTCTTTTTCCTGCGGCGGCCCGGTGCGGAACAGCAGGCCACCCTGGCGGGGCTGCTGGCCCAATGGCCGTCGGTACAGCTGGTCTACCCCGAGTGGGGCTATCAGGTGGAGACAGTGGCCCGCCATCTGGGCCTGGACCCGGACAAGCCGCCCCTGGCGGTGGTACGGGACCGGGAGGGCCGGGCGGCCTACGCCTGCTGCGGTTACCAGGTAGGGGCGGCGGACCTGCTGCGGCGGGTGCTGGAGCAGCTGGTGTAACTCACCCCTTAAAATTCTCCAAATACGCCTCCACCGACCGGGTCATCTCCCGGGAGAAGTCGGAGTTATACTTCCGGTCGCAGAAGGCTTTCAGCCAGTCGGCATAGGGCCGCTGGCCCGCGTTGTCGGAGAGCATCCGCTCCAACGCCCCGGCGTCCATCCGGCGGTAGCCGTTTTCGTGGACGATATAGGGCAGGGCCCGGCGGCGGGGCTTCTCTCTGGCCTGCTGCTGGGCGGTGGGGTAGCCGAACACCACCATGGCGGCGGGGAACACATAGTCCGGCAGATGAAGCAGCCGCCGGTGGGTCTCGCACTGCTCCATCACGTCCCCGATATAGCAGGAGCCGATGCCCAGGCTCCAGGCGGCGGTGACGGCGTTCTGGGCAGCGATGTTGGCGTCGGAGCAGGCCAGCAGCAGATCCCCCACCCCCGGCTTCCGGGGCTGACAGCCGCCGGCGGCAAAGGCGTCGTACCACTTCTGGCAGTCGGCGCAGAAGATGAGCACCAGCGGGGCCTGGGCGATAAAGGGCTGGTGGTCGCAGGTCTGGGCCAGGGTATCCTTCAGCTGCTGGTCGGTGATGTCCAGAATGGTGTACAGCTGCTGGTTGCCCGCCGTGGGGGCGGCGCAGGCGGCCTCCAGGATGGCCCGCTTGTCGTCGGGGGCGATGGGCTTTTCCAGATAGGCCCGCACGGATTTGCGGGCCCGAAGCTGATGCAGAACGTCATTCATAGACAAAACCTCCTGAATGGATGTGATAAGATGCAAGAAAAACGCTATCCCGTGGAGGGGCAGGATACCCTGCTCCCCTTCCTGCTCTCCCATGTGACCGGCAAGAGCCGCAACAGCGTCAAGTCCCTGCTCACCCGGGGGCAGGTCCAGGTGGACGGCAAAACCGTCACCCGCCACGACCATCCCCTGACGCCGGGCCAGACGGTGGTGGTCCTGCCCCAGGGCGCGGGGGACAAGAAGGCCCCCTTCCCCATCCTCTATGAGGACGGCAGGCTGCTGGTCATCCACAAACCCGCCGGCCTGCTGAGCATGGCCACCGACCGTGAGAAGGTACGCACCGCCTACCACATGGCCACCGACTACGTCCGAAAGTCCGACCCCCGCAGCCGGATCTTCATTGTCCACCGGCTGGATCGGGCCACCTCCGGGGTGCTCCTCTTCGCCAAGGACGAGGAGACCAAGCGGGCTTTCCAGGACAACTGGGACAAGCTGGTGGGCCGCCGGGGCTACCTGGCGGTGGTGGAGGGCAGACCTCCCAGGGATTCGGACACCATCCGCACCCTGCTGCGGGAGAATGCCGCCCACAAGGTATACTCGGTGCGCTCCGGCGGGAAGGAAGCGATAACCCATTATACCATGCTCAGCGCCGGAAAGGAATATGCCCTTCTGGAGGTAGATCTGGACACCGGCCGGAAAAATCAGATCCGGGCCCACCTCAGTGAGCTGGGCTGTCCGGTGGCCGGGGACCGGGACTACGGAGCCGCCACCGATCCCCTGGGGCGTCTGTGCCTCCACGCCCATGAGCTGGTGCTCACCGACCCCTTTACCGGGGAGGAGCGCATCTTCCGGGCGGAGGCCCCGGCCGGGTTCCGAACCCTGACCCGGTAGTCCTTACAGCCCCAGCCTGGCCCGGGCCTGGTCCCGGAAGGCCACCAGCTCCGGATAGTTGTAGAAAAAGTTCTGCTTCTGCTCCCACACCGAGGTACCGGTGGGCCTGTCGTAGAGCACGAAGTAGGAGAAGCACTCGGCGATATCCTCGGAGGGACTGGTGGCGGCGTAGCTGGTGATGAAGTCGTCCTCATGCCGCAAATAGAAATTGATGCTCTCCGGATCGGCCAGCCGGTCGTCCAGGTAGTCCTTCCAGAAGCGCTGGTAGAAGGCGTTGAGGTAGGAGTCCGGATTGCTCACCAGGTCGTTCTCCCCGTAGCAATCGTAGCGCTTGGGCACGCCGTAGGCCACCTGCTTGTCGTTCAGGGTCAGATAGTGGGCGTACTCATGGTACACCGTCTCGGTGAACTCCACGGGATCGCCGGCGTCCTCCGGGTCCACCGCCAGCTCCCACTGGGCGCCGTTGTCGTCCACCGGGACCACATAGGCCAGGATCTCGGCCTCTCCGTCGGTGAAGATGGTGAAGCGGGTAAAAGGCTTCAAACTGCCGTCGGGCAGCAGCTCATTGACCTTGTCCCACAGGGCCCGGTACTCCGCCTTGTCCGATTTGTCCGGGATGAGAGTACCGTCCGCCCCGATCTCGTACTGAGCCAGGGCGGGAGTCTCCTCTTCCTCCACCGGCTCCTGGGGCTCCTCCAGGTAGCGCTGGGTGAAGTCCTCATACAGCTGGTTGAGCTGCTCCACCAGCTCCTCCTCCTGGGGGGACAGCTCCCACCGGCCCTCCTGGGCCCGGGCCTGCCGCAGGGGCACCAGTTCCTCCAGCAGGCTTTGGACCTGATCCTTCTCCATCTGGTTCAACCGGCCCGCCAGCTGGCCCAGCTGAATGTCGGTCAGCCGGGCCACCTCGGCCTGGAGGCTTGGAGCAACAGCGTCCGCCGCCGGTCTGGCGCAGGCGGACAGGAACAGCAGGGGCAGCAAAAGCAAAATGGGATTGGCTCGTCTCATGGCAAACACCTCGTTTTCACCAGTCCTTTGGACCGGCGTAGTGGAGCGATTGTACCACAGGGGCCCGGACGGAGGAAGAAAGCTAAAGAAATCTACAGGAAAACGTCAGATGTTCCATAGAAACGGCAGAAGGACGGGACCCAAGGGTCCCGTCCTTCTGTCTGGGAAGGTATAGGAAGGCATAGAAAATAGCAAAGTTACAGCTTGACCACCCAGCCGTGGGGATCGGGCTGGGTCCCCCACTGGATGCCGGTGAGGGTGTCGTACAGCTTCTGGGCCAGAGGACCGATCTTGCCGCCGTTGACCACAACGTGCTTGTCCTCCCAGCCCATCTCGCCGATGGGAGAGATGACGGCGGCGGTGCCGGTGCCCCAGGCCTCCTTCAGGGTGCCGTTGGCGCCCGCCTCGAAGAGCTCCTCAGCGGTGATGAGCCGCTCCTCCACCTTCAGGCCCCAGCTCTTGAGCAGCTCAAGGCAGGACTTGCGGGTGATGCCGGGCAGCACGGAGCCGGTGAGCATGGGGGTGACCACCGTATCCCCGATCTGGAACATGACGTTCATGGAGCCCACTTCTTCAATGTACTTGCGGTGTACGCCGTCCAGCCACAACACCTGGGCGTAGCCGTTCTGTTCGGCCCGCTCACCGGCCCGGATGGAGGCGGCGTAGTTGCCGCCGCACTTGGTATAGCCGGTGCCGCCCTTGACGGCACGGACGTCCTCGCTCTCCACATAGATCTTCACCGGGTTGATGCCCTCAGCATAGTAGGCCCCCACGGGGCAGGTGATGATGCAGAAGATATAGTTGTGGGCGGCGTGGACCCCCAGGGTGGGGGTGGTGGCGATGATGAAGGGGCGGATGTACAGGGATGTGCCGGGCTGATCGGGTACCCAGTCCGCCTCCAGCCGCACCAGCTGTTCGATGGCGGCCAGGGCGTCCTCCTCGTCCAGGGGCGGGATGCACATACGCTCACAGGAGGAGTTGATGCGCTTGATGTTCTCGGTGGGCCGGAAGAGCTGGATGGTGCCGTCGGGGGAGCGGTAGGCCTTCAGGCCCTCAAAGACCTCCTGAGCATAGTGGAACACCATGGCGGAGGGCTCCAGAGCGATGGGGCCGTAAGGGACGATGCGCCCGTCGTGCCAGCCCTGGCCGGCGGTGTAGTCCATCAAAAACATATGGTCGGTAAAGGTTCTGCCAAACACCAGCGTGGAGGGGTCGGGCTTGGGCTTGCCCACCGCGGCGCGCTGAACAGGAAATTCCTTCATCAGGATGGCCTCCTTGCAGTTTCATTGCTTGTATTCAGTATGACAGGGTAGCGGGGAAAAGAATGTAAACCGTGATACAATGGGCAAAATATACCCACCGGTTTCCCCTCTCCCTCCCCTGTATGGTAGCACAAACCGGGCGGAATGACAACCGATGGAAGAGTTGCCGCCCCAGCACTTGTAATTTGGCCGGGGATACGATATAATACTGGGGCTAATATGCCGAAAGAGGGTATTTAACCGATGAAATTAGGTATCGTGGGCCTGCCCAACGTGGGCAAATCGACCCTTTTCAACGCCATCACCAACGCCGGCGCTGAGAGCGCCAACTATCCCTTCTGCACCATCGACCCCAACGTGGGCGTGGTGGCGGTGCCCGACCAGCGTCTGGACGCCCTGAGCGAGATGTACCACCCCAAAAAGACCACCCCCGCCGTGGTTGAGTTCGTGGACATCGCCGGTCTGGTCAAGGGAGCCAGCCAGGGCCAGGGCCTGGGCAACAAGTTCCTGGCCAACATCCGGGAGTGTGACGCCATCGTCCATGTGGTGCGCTGCTTTGACGACGAGAACATCATGCACGTGGTGGCCGACACCAGCA
>DWXO01000011.1 GCA_019119165.1 Candidatus Flavonifractor intestinigallinarum
CCTGCACCGCCCGGGCGATCTTGTAGTGCCGCTCCCCCACTACGTCCGGCTCCAGAATCCGGGAGGTGGACTCCAGCGGGTCCACGGCGGGATAGATGCCCTGCTCCACAATTTTCCGGGAGAGCACGGTGGTGGCGTCCAGATGGGCAAAGGTGGTGGCGGGGGCGGGGTCGGTCAGGTCGTCGGCGGGGACGTAGACCGCCTGCACTGAGGTGATGGAGCCGTCCTTGGTGGAGGTGATGCGCTCCTGAAGGGCGCCCATCTCGTTGGCCAGGGTGGGCTGGTAGCCCACGGCGGAGGGCATCCGGCCCATCAGGGCGGACACCTCGGAGCCGGCCTGAACGTAACGGAAAATGTTGTCGATGAAGAGCAGCACGTTCTGCTTCTCCTGATCCCGGAAATACTCGGCCATGGTCAGGCCGGTGAGGGCCACCCGCATACGGGCTCCGGGGGGCTCGTTCATCTGACCGAATACCAGGGCGGTCTTTTCAATGACGCCGGACTCGGTCATCTCCCGCCACAGGTCGTTGCCCTCACGGGTACGCTCGCCTACGCCGGTAAAGATGGAGTAGCCGCCGTGCTCGGTGGCAATGTTGTGGATGAGCTCCTGAATGAGCACGGTCTTGCCCACGCCGGCGCCGCCGAACAGGCCGATCTTGCCGCCCTTGGCGTAGGGGGCCAGCAGGTCAATGACCTTGATGCCGGTCTCAAAGATGTCCACCACGGGACGCTGGTTTTCAAAGGCGGGGGGCTGGCGGTGGATGGACCAGGTTTCGGTGGTCTTGACCGGGCCCTTCTCATCGATGGCGTCGCCCAGGACGTTGAACATCCGGCCCAGCACGCCCTGGCCCACGGGAATGGAGATGGGGGCGCCGGTGGCGATGACCTCCATACCCCGGCCAAGGCCCTCGCTGGGGGAGAGCATGATGCAGCGGACGGTGTCGCCCCCCATGTGCTGGGCCACCTCCATGACCTGGCGTTGGCCGTTGAGCTGGACCTCCAGGGCCTCCTTGATCTGGGGAAGGCTGCCCTGATCAAAGGCCACGTCCACCACAGGTCCCATGACCTGTACAATGGTTCCCTTGTTTTCCTTCATATCGTAATCTCCCTTGGACTTTTTACAGTGCGGCCTGGGCGCCGCCCACCACCTCGGTGATCTCCTGGGTGATGGCGGCCTGGCGGGCCCGGTTATAGGACAGATTCAGATTCTGCAGCATGGCCCGGGCATTGTCGCTGGAGGATTTCATGGCGGTCATGCGGGAATTCTGCTCCGAGCAGTAGGACTCCACCAGAGCGCCGAAGATGTCGCCCTTTACATAGCCGGGCACCAGGCGGTCCATGACCGCCTTGACGGAGGGGACATACACCACGTCCCGGTTATAGGTATCCCGGTTCTCCTCATATTCCGGAAAGACATCCGGGTCCAGGGGCAGCAGCTTGTGGACGGTGGGCTCCATGCGGAAGGTGTTTACCATGCGGGTGAAGATGATATAGACCTCGTCCAGCTGCTCCTCCAGATAGAGGTCGATCATCAGCTCGGCCATATCCCGTGCCCGGCCCATGTTGGGGTTCTGGGCGGTGTAGAGGAACTCCACGTCGATGGGGATGCCGTGCTCCTGGAAGTAGGAGCGGCCCACCTGACCCACCACGAAGAGGCTGGTGTGGGGACACTGGCTCATCTTCTGCTCCGCCAGCTTCAGGATGTTGTGGTTGTAGGCGCCTGCCAGTCCCTTGTCGCCGGTGATGACGATATAGCCGATCTTGCGGTCCTCCGGCTGGACGTCGGGGCGCTTGTCAAAAAAGACGTGGCTGATCTCGGGGGAGTGGTGGAGAATGTCGGAGATGGTGGTCTCGATCTTCTGAAAGTAGGGCTCCACATCGGTGAGCTGCTTCCGGGCCTTCTGAAGATTGGAGGAGGAGATGAGATACATGGCGTTGGTGATCTTCAGGGTCTGCTCCACGCTTTTGATGTGGGTGCGGATCTCTTTTATGCTTGCCATGTGGCGCTCACCCGTTTCTTGGCGTTGTCCAGCACCGAGCGGATGGTCTCAATGGCCGGTCCGCTCAGGTTTCCGGTGGTTTGGATCTCATCCACCACGTCGGCGTGCTCCTGCTCCATCTCCTGGGCGAAGTCCAGCACGAAGGAGCGCACCTGATCCAGGGGCACGTCGTCCAGCAGCCCGTTGGTGGCGGCATAGAGGATGATGGCCTGGCGGCTCACCGGCATGGGGTTGTACAGGGGCTGCTTGAGCAGCTCCAGCAGACGGCGGCCGTGGTCCAGGGCCTGCTGGGTGGCCGGGTCCAGATCGGAGGCAAACTGGGTAAAGACCTCCAGTTCACGGAACCGGGCCAGATCGATACGCAGGGTACCGGCGGTCTTTTTGATGGCCCGGGTCTGGGCGGAACCGCCCACACGGGACACCGACAGGCCCACGTTGACGGCGGGGCGCTGACCGGCAAAGAACAGGTCGCTCTCCAGATAGATCTGGCCGTCGGTGATGGAAATGACGTTGGTGGGGATGTAGGCCGACACGTCGCCGGCCTGAGTCTCGATGATGGGTAGGGCGGTCATGGAGCCGCCGCCGTACTCGCGGGTCAAGCGGCAGGCCCGCTCCAGCAGCCGGGAGTGGAGGTAGAACACATCGCCGGGGTAGGCCTCACGGCCGGGGGAGCGCTTGAGCAGCAGGGAGAGGGTGCGGTAGGCCACCGCGTGCTTGCTCAGATCGTCGTAGACGATGAGCACGTCCTTGCCCTTGCTCATAAAGTATTCGCCCATGGCGGCGCCGGAATAGGGGGCGATGTACTGGAGGGGGGCGGATTCGCTGGCGGTGGAGGAGACGATGATGGAGTAGTCCATGGCGCCGTGCTTTTTCAGGGTATCCTGAATCCGGGCCACGGTGGAGGCCTTCTGGCCGATGGCCACATAGATGCAGATCACATCCTGACCCTTCTGATTCAGGATGGTGTCCACGGCGATGGCGGTCTTGCCGGTCTGGCGGTCGCCGATGATGAGCTCACGCTGGCCCCGGCCGATGGGCACCATGGCGTCGATGGCCAGGATACCGGTCTGGAGGGGTACGTTTACCGGCTCCCGACTGACCACGCCGCTGGCCTCATGCTCGATGGGGCGGGTCTCGGTGGTCTCAATGGGACCCAGCCCGTCGATGGGCTGGCCCAGCACGTCCACCACCCGGCCCACCAGGCCGTCGCCCACGGGCACGTCGGCGGGGTGGCCGGTGCGGCGCACCACGGTGCCCTCCCGGACGCCGGCGTCGCTGCCCAGCAGCACAACGCCCACGCTGTCCCGGGCCAGGTTCATGACCATGCCCTTGACGCCGGTGTCCAGTTCCACCAGCTCGCCGTACACCGCCTTGTCCAGGCCGTAGACGGTGGCGATGCCGTCGCCTACCTCCAGCACGGTGCCGGTCTCGTCCCGCCGTACGCGGGTATCATACCCTTGGATCTCCTCCCGCAGGATGGAGACGATCTCTTCGGGATTGGTTTTCATGCCATTCGCCTCTCTTCCAGTTGCCGGGTCAGACCGGCCAGCGCCCCCCGGACGCTCTTGTCATAGGTCACGCCCTCCAGCTCCAGGATAAAGCCGCCCAGCAGGGCGGGGTCGATGTGGATGTCAAAGACCACATCGGACTTGTGGTGGAGCCGGCACAGGGCCTGTTTCAGCTTCTCCTGCTCCCCGGCATCGGGGACGCGGACGCAGGTCAGGCGGCAGCGGACCGCCCCCCGCTGGGCCAGGGCCTTGTCGTGAAAGGCCTCCAGAATATCGGGCAGCAGGGCCATCCGGCCCTTTTGGGCCAGCAGGCGGTAAAAGCCCGTCAGCAGGCCGTGACCGTCCAGAATGGGCAGCCGGTTCAGCACCCGCTCCTTCTCCCAGGCCTGGACGGCGGGGGAGCAGAGAGCTTCCCACAGAGGGGCGTCCGCCATCATGGCCTGGGCGGTGGTTTTCAGGGTCTCCTCGTCGGGAGAAACCTCAAAAAGGGCTTGTGCGTAGCGGCGGGCCAACTCGTTCATACCTGCTCACCCACTTCCGACAGGAATGTATCCACAAAGGCCCTGTCGTCGGCGTCGTCCATGGACCGCTGGGCCACCTTGGCGGCGGCCAGCAGGGCCAGGGAGGCCACCTCGTTCCGGGCGCCCCGCAGCATGGCGTCCCGCTGCTCGGCGATCTGGGCCTCCGCCTCGCCCCGCAGCCGCTTGGCGTCGGCCTCGGCCTCGGCCATCTTGCCCTCGTAGACCCGTTGGGCCCGGTTCTGGGCGTCGGCCACGATCTTGGCGGCCTCATGCCGGGCGTCGGTCAGCTTGCCCTCATACTGGGCCTTCAGCGCTTCGGCCTGGCGGTTGTTGTCCTCGGCAGAGGCGATCTCGCTTTTTACCAGGGCGGCCCGCTGCTCCAGCACGGCGTTGACCCGGCCGAAGAGGAACTTCTTCAGCAGGAAGAAGAGCACCAGCAGGTTGATGATGGTAAAGAGAATGGTGGAAAGATGGAACTCCAGCATTGGGGACGCCCCCTTAACCGACGAAGATGATGAGCAGAGCGGTGATGAAGCCGAAGATGGCGGTGCCTTCTGCCAGGGCGCAGCCCAGCAGCAGGGCGCTGTTGATCTTGCCGGAGGCCTCGGGCTGACGGGCAATGGCCTCGCTGGCCTTGCCGGTGGCGAAGCCGATACCGATACCGGCGCCGATGCCGGTGAAAACCGCGATGGCGGCAGCAATGATAGCCATAGACATGATGATTTCCTCCTGTAAATAAAATGTTTCCTGGATGAATGTGCCTTACTCTTCCTCTTTGATGCCCTCGCCAGTGAACAGCGTGGTCAGGAACACAAAGACGACCATTTGGATCAACCCGTCGAACAGGTCGAAGTAGATGCTGAATACCGCCGGCAGGAACACCGGGGCCACAAACTTGAGCATCTCCATGATGATGAATGCGCCCAGCACGTTGCCGAACAGACGCATACACAGGGCCAGAGGCCGGATGACCACTTCCATCAGATTGATGGGCAGCAGCAGGGGCATGGGGGCGGCGAACTTTTTCAGTCCGCCCAGCAGACCGTTATACCGGAACTGGGAGCCGTAGATGAGCAGCATACTCATCAAAGCCAGAGCGGTGGTCACGCTGATGTCCTTGGTGGGCGGCGTCAGACCAAAGATACCGATGATGTTGGCAAAGCCGATATACAGGGCCACCGTGCCCAGATAGGGGGCAAAGGGCCGCCAGTGGCTGCCAATGTTGGTCTTGACGAAGCCGTTGAGGAATTGCACCGCGCTCTCCAGCGCGACCTGGACCTTGCCGGGGCTGCGTACGCTTAGATTCCGGGTCAGCAGCAGCGCGGCGATCACCAGCACAGCCATGACGATCCAGGTCACCACCACCGAATCCGCCACCGGAATGCCTCCGAACAGCGGGATGGTGAAGGCGGTGTGGGTTCCCAGCTCCTCCACCAGGGATTCCTTGAAAGCATCCAAACACATCACCTCGTTTTCGCAGGCCCTATCTTACTACCTGGTTCGAATTTCCGTAACCCTTTTGAAAGTAAAAAAAGTAATGAAAATTTGCGAAAATAAAGTTATTGTAGTAACTTACCGAAAGGAAAGTGCAAAATAGGCGTGACAAGCCCCGGAAACGGGCCCCACGGGGCTTATCCGCATCATTTGCGCTTTGGGGCAAAAGTATGCCTGGAACGGCCCCTGGCTTTTGTTTGACAGACCAGGCGGTTTTTTCTATACTGGTAGAAAAGGAGGCGGGTGTCCATGTCCACACAGGCCAGATCCTCCATCCGCGCCCGGCTGATGCGGATGAACCTGGTGATCGTCATTGTATCCATTGCCCTGTCTTTGGGGGGGACCCTCTACTTTACCCTGCGCAGCGAGCAGGCGGCTCTGGACAACAATCTGCTCAACTCCGCGTCCATCCTCTCCCAGGTGCCGCTGATCCAGGAGGCCCTGCTGGGGGAGCGCTCCGTGGAGGAGCTGTCCGATTATCTGGATGAGACCACCAGCCGCACCTCCGACATCGATCTGATCCTGGTGGGGGACACCCAGTCCACCCTGCTCTATGTGCCGGACAGCACTTTGATCGGCACTTCCTATGTGGGAACGGCCCAGGCGGCGGCCCTGGGCGGCGCGGCCCCCTACACCTCCAACGAGACTGGATCTATGGGCTCGGACCACTCCGCCTATGCCCCGGTGCGGGATGAGGCGGGGGAGGTGATCGGCTTTGTCATCGTGGGGGTCTACTTCCGCAGCATGGCGGTGGTGGGCCTGCACACCGCCCTGCGCCTGGTGGCGGTGGGCGTGGTGGCGGCGGTGCTGGGCTCTCTGCTGGCCATGCGCCTGTCCCGCAGCATCAAGCAGTCCCTGATGGGCTATGAGCCGGACGCCTTTGCCCGCCGGTTCCACCAGCGGGAAGATATCCTGGACGCCCTGGAGGAGGGCATCCTGGCCATCGACTCTGAAGAGAAGGTGATCTTCCTCAACAAGGCGGCGGCGGAGATGCTCTCCATCGACCGGCAGAGCGGAGTGGGACGCTCCCTCCATGAGATCTATCCCCGCTCCACCCTGGACCGCATCCTCCGCACCGGCCAGCCGGAGTACAATGTGAGCATGACATCCCTGAAGGAGATCCGGGTGCTGGCAGACCGGCTGCCCTTCTATGAAAACGGCAAGCTGGCCGGGGCGGTGAGCATCTTCCGCAACCGCACCGAGCTGACCCGCATGGCGGATGATCTGACGGGGGTACAGCATATGGTGGAGGCCATGCGGGCCTATACCCATGAATTTATGAACAAGCTCCATGTGATTCTGGGCCTGATCCAGATCGGCGAGCCGGAAAAGGCCAAGCAGTATATCATGGACACCACCCGGACCCAGCGGGTGGCGGTGAGCCGTATCATGAACCAGATCCGCCAGCCTTCGGTGGGGGCGCTGCTGGTGGGAAAGACCAGCCGGGCCAACGAGCTGGGCATCCACCTGCGGCTGGACCGGGAGAGCGCCCTCAGCGAGGAGAGCCTTTGGCTGCCGCCGGAGGCCTATGTGACCATTCTGGGCAATCTAATAGAAAACGCCATTGAGGTGCTCAACCAGTCCCGCCGGGCCATCAAGGAGATCTCGGTGAGCATTCGGGAGAGCGAGGACAGCCTGCTGCTGTGCGTGGAGGACACCGGACCCGGCATCTCCCCGGCCCTGCGGCAGACCTTGTTTCAGCGGGGGGTATCCACCAAGGGCCGCAGCCGGGGGACCGGTCTGGCACTGGTCCAGGAGGTGGTGGAGGCCTATCACGGTCAGATCCGGGTGGAATCGGAGCCGGGGGTGGGCACGTCGTTTTTTGTGAGCTTTTGCCGGGAGGAGGTCCCGGAGGACGGAGCGTGAGTTTGGATGTATCGTGTTGTAATCGTGGAAGATGATCCTATGGTGTCCCTGCTGGACCGGACCTATACCGAGAAGGACCCCCGGTTCCGGGTGGTCCAGACCTTTCAGGACGGGCGGGCAGCCCTGGAGTGGCTGGCCCAGAACCCGGCGGATCTGGTGGTGCTGGATGTATATATGCCTCTGTTTACCGGGGTGGAGCTGCTCCACGCCCTGCGGGCAAGGGCTGTTCCGGTGGATGCCCTCATGGTCACCGCCGCCAACGACGCCGCCACCGTGGATCAGCTGCTTAAAATGGGAGTGGTGGACTATCTGGTCAAGCCCTTTACCTGCGAGCGGTTCCAGCAGGCCCTGGATACCTTCTGCCGCCACCGGGAGGCGGTGACGGGGGAGGAGGTGACCCAGGGGGAGCTGGATAAGCTCTTTGCCCCGCCGGAGTCCGGCGAGCACAGCGCGCCCAAGGGCCTCCAGGAGAGCACCCTGCAGCTCATCCGGTCCTGCCTCCGGGCGGCGCCGCCCCAGGGCCTGCCCAGCGAGGCCATCTCCAGGCAGACCAATCTGTCGGTGGTGACGGTGCGCCGCTATGCCAACTACCTGGTGGAGCGGGGGGAGGCCTTCAGCACCATCAATTACGATACAGGCGGCCGCCCCTGCCGCCTGTATCGGGCAAAAGAGTGAGGGGTACTGTTGCCCCGTAACGCGGCGATCCCCCCAACGCGGCTGTTTGCAGACGCATTGGGGGGATCATTTTGGAGAGAAGGGCCGGATATGGCTTATGAAGGCTGTTGGGAATGAGATTCCTGCCAGAGCGTATCGGCTACCGGTTTCCACTGTTGGGCATAGGGAATCGTCTTTTCGCACAAATGCTCCGGGCTCTCCGGACTCTGATATTCTGCCATGAGGAGGCAGCCAAGGCGGATTTCGCCAGGGTCAACGAGGCCCTGCGCCAGAGCGCCGACAAGGCCAACCGCTACGCCAATCTGCTGATGCCTATCAACAACAACATCGGCTGGCTCAGCTATGTGGTGGTGGCCATTGTGGGAGCGGTGCTGGGCATCAACGGCCTGGCGGGTGTGACGCTGGGCACGGTGATCACCTTTGTGGGCCTGAACAAGAGCTTTACCCAGCCCATTACCCAGGTCAGCCAGCAGGTCAACTTTGTGGTCACCGCCGCCGCCGGCGCCCAGCGGGTCTTTGAACTGATGGACCAGCAGCCGGAATCCGACGAGGGCTATGTGGAGCTGGTCAATGCCAAAGAGGGGGCGGACGGACAGCTCACCGAGACCCAGGAGCGGACCAACGTATGGGCCTGGCGGCATCCCCACAAGGCGGACGGAACCGTAACCTATACAAAGCTGGAAGGCGGCGTGGTGCTGGATCATGTGGACTTCGGCTACGAGCCGGATAAGCTGGTCCTCCATGATATCAGTCTGTACGCCCATCCGGGCCAGAAGATCGCCTTTGTAGGGGCCACCGGCGCGGGCAAGACCACCATCATCAACCTGATCAATCGGTTTTACGACATCGCCGACGGCAAGATCCGCTATGACGGCATCAACATCAACAAGATCAGGAAAGCGGATCTCCGCCGTTCCCTGGGCATCGTGCTTCAGGATACCCACCTGTTTACCGGTACCGTCATAGATAATATCCGCTACGGCAATCTGGAGGCCAGTGACGAGGCGTGCATTGCTGCGGCCCAGCTGGTCAATGCAGACGGCTTTATCCGCCGCCTGCCCGACGGATACAACACCATGCTTACCGGTGATGGAGCTAACCTGAGCCAGGGTCAGCGGCAGCTGCTGGCCATTGCCCGGGCGGCTGTGGCCGATCCCCCTGCCCTTATCCTGGATGAGGCCACCTCCTCCATCGATACCCGGACCGAAAAGCTGGTGCAGGACGGCATGGATGCCCTGATGACCGGTCGGACCACCTTTGTGATCGCCCACCGGCTGTCCACAGTGCGCAACGCCGACTGCATCATGGTTATGGATCAGGGCCGCATCATCGAGCCGGGGACCCATGATGAGCTCATCGAGAAGAAGGGCAAATACTATCAGCTTTATACCGGAAATCTGGCCGAGGAGGCGGGCTGACCGGATTTGGACAAAAAGGGCGGTGAATGTCAAACGACATTCACCGCCTCTATCTGTATAAAGAAAGTCACTCTCCTGGCAAATGGTTTTCTTTATGCAATAAAAGGAACCGCAATCCATTGGATTGCGGTTCCTTTTCTGGCGTGTAAGACCAATTGAGATATTTGCAAAAAGTCTTTATTCTCAAGGCTTCGCCGGTCTTCACCCATTATTTTTCTGCCGTTTTCGCTGCGATAGCTGCGGACTTTCCACCCGAGGGTCAATTTTAGTGTTCGACCAAAAAAGATGTCCGCTTTATCCATGCCGAAAAATTGACTGAGGGAAGCGCCTGCTTCATCGGACACATCATCCAAGGAGTTCGTCCAGCAGGTAGTTGTATTCCGGCAGCTGATCCGTGTACTCTTTCATCCATTCCCGCATAGCTCGCTTTTCCAGATTGGTGGCTTCCGTGTAATCCTCGCTGTGCCCTTCCTGCTCC
>DWXO01000012.1 GCA_019119165.1 Candidatus Flavonifractor intestinigallinarum
CCCGCTTCTGCTATACGGATTGATTTTTCTGGGATTGGCTTCCGAAATAAAAGGCGATCACCACCGAGAAGATGGTAAGGAACTGATCGGCGGCCAGCCGGCCGGAAATGGACAGGTGAAGGAAGCCCAGCGTCAGAAGTACGGTAACCAGATTTTGTACCTGCATCATGCAGTGCAGGAGCTGTTTCACAGCAAGCACCTCACAAAAAAGGATCGCGGAGCGTGGCTCCGCGATCCATTCTATGCAGGGTTCAGGCGTTCAGCAGCAGGTCCAGCTCCTCCAGGGCGCTGTCCAGCAGCTTACTTACCGGCAGATCCTCCACCCCAGCCACAATGTTGTCGCACTGATTCATGGGAATGAGGATCTTTTTGGCGGGGGACTGGCCCACCGCCACCGCCATGGCCGGGGAGATCTCCCCCAGCAGGGCGTCGGCAATGACAATGCCCAGAGGTCCCAGAATCACGTCCGCCCGGCGGCAGGCCACCAGCAGGGCGTTCTCCCCGGTGGCGCCCTGGGAAGCGCCGCCCTTCAGCATGGCCGCCGTGGCCAGACTGTTGGTACCCACGGCAAAGACCTGCAATTTGGGGTGGCGGGCCACGATGCCCCGCACCAGCTGCTGGCCGATCCGACCGCCCTGGCCGTCCACTACCAGAAGTTCCATGTAGGTCCCTCCGTCTTACAGCAGAATGACGCCCGCGTCCTGGCAGGCCTGGATGGTCTGCTCATCCCAGACGGAGGCCTGGACCTCGCCAATGTGGGCCTTGCCCAGCAGCAGCATACACAGCCGGGACTGGCCGATGCCGCCGCCGATGGTCAGGGGCAGCTTGCCCTCCAGCAGCATCTTGTGGAAGGGCAGCTCCCGGCGGCTGTCGCAGCCGGCGATGGTGAGCTGGCGGTCCATGGCGGCGGGGTCCACCCGGATGCCCATGGAGGACACCTCAAAGGCCCGCTCCAGCACCGGGTTCCACACCAGAATATCGCCGTTCAGGTTCCAGTCGTCGTAGTCGGGGGCACGGCCGTCGTGGGGCTTACCCGACTTGAGGGCCCCGCCGATGCCCATGAGGAAGGTGGTGGGATGCTCTTTCACCCAGGCGTCCTCTCGCTCCTTGGGGGACAGGTCGGGCCAGCGGTCCTCCAGCTCCTGGGTGGTGACGAAGGACACGTCGGTGTCCAGAGGGGGCAGCGCGGTGAGCTGGGGGAACACCGAGCGCAGGGTGGACTGAGTTTCCGCCATGGCCTTTACGATGGTGGACACGGTGGCCTTCAGATAGTCCACCGTCCGGTCCCGGGGGGCAATGACCTTCTCCCAGTCCCACTGGTCCACATACACCGAGTGGAGGTTATCCAGCTCCTCGTCCCGGCGGATGGCGTTCATGTCGGTGTACAGGCCCTCGCCCACCGAGAACTGATAGCGGTACAGAGCCATGCGCTTCCACTTGGCCAGGGAGTGGACCACCTGGGCGTCCCGTCCGGCGTCGGGGATGTCGAAGGACACCGCCCGCTCCACGCCGTTCAGGTCGTCGTTGAGGCCGGTGGAGGCCTCCACGAAGAGGGGGGCGGACACCCGGCGCAGGTGGAGGGCGCCCCCCAGGGTGTCCTCAAAGAGCCGCTTCAAAAGGCCGATGGCCTTCTGAGTGTCATATAGATTGAGACAGGGGGCGTACCCCTGGGGGATCACGGTTTGCAGCATGGCGCAGCACTCCTTTTGTCTGGAATTACAATGTAATACATTATACAGGAAAAGTACCCGGCATACAACCCCTACCGGTGCTCCAGCCACAGCTTTTGCCGGGCCCGGAGCACAAAGAAGAAGATACGCACAATCCAGTCTCCCACCATGGCGATCCACACGCCGATGACCCCCAGGCCGAAGTGGCCCCCCAGGATGTAGCTGCATCCCAGCCGCACCAGCAGCATGGAGCAGATGGAGATAACCATGGGCACCTTCACGTCGCCGGTGGCCCGCAGGGCGTTGGGCATGGTGAAGGCCATGGGCCAGAACAGCATGGCGCAGCCGTTGTGGATGAAGATCAGTACCGTGGCATACCACTGGGTCTCGGGTGTGAGACTGTACAGCTTGAGGATCAGGGGCAGCCCCAGCAGCAGCACGCCGTTGAGGACCCAGGTGAAGAGGTAGGTCATTTTCACCAGCTTGACGGTGTAGGAGCGGACCTGATCCCAGGCCTCGGCCCCCACGCACTGGCCCACCACCGTGATGAGGGCCAGGCCCATGGCGGTGCCGGGAATGACGCCAAAGTTGTCGATGTTGTTGGCCACCGCGTTGGCGGCGGTCTGGGCGGTGCCGAAGGTGGAGATCAGGCTGACCAGCAGCACCCGGCCCAGCTGGAAGAAGCAGTTTTCAAGGCCATTGGGCACGCCGATGCGGAGAATGCGGCCCATCATGGCGGGCTCGAACCGGAACTTGAGCAGGCCTGACACCCGCACCGGGTTGTGGCGGCTGTGGAGAAGTACCAGCATGATGGCCGCCGCCACGATGCGGGAAAACAGGGAGGACAGGGCCACGCCGTCCACCCCCCGGTGGAAGCCGAACACAAAGATGGCGTTGCCCACCACATTCTGCCCGTTCATCCAGGCGGAGACGTACATGGAGGCCTTGGAGTTGCCCATGGACCGCAGCAGGGCGGCGCAGCCGTTGTACAGGGCGATAAAGGGGTAGGACAGGGCGGAGATGATGAAGTAGGTTACCGCGCCCTCCATGACGGCGGGCTCCACCTGGCCGAAGAGCAGCCCCAGCAGGGGGCGGCACAGGACCAGGGACAGGGCCATGATGATGAGGGCGGCGGCGGTGACGATGTACATGAGCTGGTTGGCGGCCCGGTTGGCCCGGTCCAGATGCTCCGCCCCGATAGACTGGGCGCACACCACCGCCCCGCCGGTGGCCAGGGCGGAAAAGACGTTGATGATGAGCACGTTGATCAGGTCCACCAGCGCCACGCTGGACACGGCGGCCTCTCCGGCGGAGGACACCATCATGATGTCGGCCATGCCCACCATGACGGCCAGGAACTGCTCAATGATCAGGGGGATAATGAGTTTTTTCAGGGCTTGCTTGTTAAACACGGGGGTTCCCTCTCTCTGGTTGGGTTACATACCAAAAAAGTATACTACCGGCGGCGAGGGGGCCGCAATGGGCAAAACCCACAGGATTGCGGGGGATATGCCGCTTGCCTTTTCGCCGGATTGGAGGTATAATTTTCTGCGAAATTGGATCAAAAGTATAAGGAGGAGACCATGGAAAAGATTCAAATGACCACCCCCCTGGTGGAGATGGATGGCGACGAAATGACCCGGGTGCTGTGGCAGCAGATCAAGGACGAGCTGCTCCTGCCCTTTATCGACCTGAAAACCGAGTATTACGACCTGGGCCTGCCCTACCGGGAGCAGACCGGCGACCAGGTGACCGTGGACTCCGCCGAGGCCACCAAGAAGTACGGCGTGGCGGTCAAGTGCGCCACCATCACCCCCAACGCCCAGCGTGTGGAGGAGTACAAGCTCTCCCAGATGTGGAAGTCCCCCAACGGCACCATCCGGGCCATCCTGGACGGCACCGTGTTCCGGGCTCCCATCATGGTCAAGGGCATCTCTCCGGTGGTCAAGACCTGGAAGAAGCCCATCACCATCGCCCGTCACGCCTACGGCGACGTGTATAAGTCCACCGAGTATCGGGTGCCCGGCCCCGGCAAGGCCGAGCTGGTGTTTACCGGCGAGGACGGCAAGGAGCAGTTCCGCCAGACCATCTATGACTTCGAGTGCGGCGGCGTGCTCCAGGGCCAGTACAACAAGGACAGCTCTATCTCCTCCTTTGCCCGCTCCTGCTTCCAGTACGCCATCGATACCAAGCAGGACCTGTGGTTTGCCACCAAGGACACCATCTCCAAGAAGTATGACCACACCTTCAAGGATATCTTCCAGGAGATCTTCGACGCCGAGTACAAGGCCAAGTTCGACGAGTTGGGCATCGAGTATTTCTACACCCTCATCGATGACGCCGTGGCCCGTGTGGTCCGGTCCCAGGGCGGCTTTATCTGGGCCTGCAAGAACTACGACGGCGACGTGATGAGCGACATGGTGTCCACCGCCTTCGGCTCCCTGGCCATGATGACCTCCGTGCTGGTGAGCCCCGACGGCAAGTACGAGTACGAGGCCGCCCACGGCACCGTCACCCGCCACTACTACAAGTATCTGAAGGGGGAGGAGACCTCCACCAACCCGGTGGCCACCCTCTTTGCCTGGACCGGCGCCCTCCGCAAGCGGGGCGAGCTGGACGGCATCCCCGCCCTGATGGAATTTGCCGACAAGCTGGAGCAGGCCACCATCGACACCATCGAGGGGGGCGTCATGACCCGGGACCTGGTGGGCCTGTGGGAGGGGGAGACCCCCGCCCAGGGCGTCAACTCTCTGGACTTCCTGAAGGCCATCCGGGCCAAGCTGGAAGCCAGCATCTAATGGAAAACTGCTGCCGGACACCTTGACAAGGGGCCCGGCAGGTGATATGGTATCAAGCAGAGTGAAGCCAGAAAGGCGTCACGAAGGGGTACACCACCGCGGGTGTAGTTCTTTCGTGACGCCTTTTTTGCGTTTGGAAGGAGGCAGATCATGCTGCAAGTCAACGGTCAGCCCATGGACCGGCAGGGCCTGAACACCGTGGCCGACCTGCTGGACAAGCAGGGCTGGAAGGCCGCCCAGGTGGCGGTGGAGCACAACGGCGCCATCCTGAAGCGGGAGGACTTTTCCACCACCGTCCTGTCCGATGGGGACAAGCTGGAGGTGGTGCGGTTCGTGGGGGGAGGCTGACCCATGGATCGGGAAGCGCTGGAACAGGCCCTCATCGCCCGCCACGGGGCGGAGAACCAGAAGAAATTTGCCGCCGCCTCGGTGGGCATCGCGGGCCTGGGGGGCCTGGGCTCCCATATTGCCGTCCACCTGGCCCGGCTGGGAGTGGGGCGGCTGGTGCTGGCCGACTTCGACCGGGTGGACGTGACCAACCTGAACCGGCAGCACTATTTTATCCCCAACCTGGGGCGGTACAAGACCGAGGCCCTGGCGGAGCAGCTCAGGGGGATCAACCCCTGGCTGGACTATGAGATTCACACCTGTAAAGTGACGGAGGACAACGCCTGTGCCCTGTTTCGGGGCTGTCAGGTGGTGTGCGAGGCCTTTGACCGAGCCGACCAGAAGGCCATGCTGGTCCAGGCGGTGCTCACCGGCCTGCCGGACGCCCTGCTGGTGGCGGGCTCCGGTATGGCGGGGACCGGCTCGGCCAACGCCATCCATACCCGCAAGGCCATGGGCCGCCTCTACCTCTGCGGCGACGGGGAGAGCGACATCAGCCAGGGCCAGGGGCTGATGGCCCCCAGGGTGGCGGTGTGCGCCTCCCATCAGGCCACCATGGTCATGCGGCTGCTGCTGGGGCAAATGGAACCATAAAACACCAAAGAAAGGAACGAACAACCATGGAAGATCAACTGATTTTGGGCGGACACGCCTTTACCTCCCGGTTCATTCTGGGCTCGGGCAAATATTCTCTGGACCTGATCCGGGCGGCGGTGGAGCACGCCGGGGCCCAGATCATCACCCTGGCCCTCCGCCGGGCCAACTCGGACACCGACAGCATCCTGGATCACATCCCCCAGGGGGTCACCCTGCTGCCCAACACCTCCGGCGCCCGCAACGCCGACGAGGCGGTGCGGATCGCCCGGCTGGCCCGGGCCTGCGGCTGCGGGGACTTTGTGAAAATCGAGATCATGCGGGACAGCAAGTACCTGCTGCCCGACAACTACGAGACCATCAAGGCCACCGAAATTCTGGCCAAGGAGGGTTTCGTGGTCATGCCCTATATGTACCCCGACCTGAACGTGGCCCGGGACCTGGTGGACGCGGGTGCGGCCTGCGTCATGCCTCTGGGCGCTCCCATCGGCTCCAACAAGGGGCTGGCTACCCGTGAATTTATCCGCATCCTCATTGACGAGATCGACCTGCCCGTCATTGTGGACGCCGGGATCGGCCGCCCCTCTCAGGCCTGCGAGGCCATGGAGATGGGCGCCGCCGCCGTGATGGCCAACACCGCCATCGCCACCGCCGGAGACATCGCCGCCATGGCCGGGGCCTTCAAGTCCGCCATTGAGGCGGGCCGGGCGGCCTATCTGGCCGGGCTGGGCCGGGTGCTGGACCACGGGGCGGCGGCCTCCTCCCCCCTCACCGGATTTCTTGCGGACTGAGAGGAGGAAGAGACATGGATCAGCCTATGGAAGGCATCACCGTGGTGGAGGTCAAGGACAAGATCGACCATATGACCTACCTGCCCGGCATGGAGCAGATCGACCCCACTGTGTGTCAGCAGGTGGTTGCGGCCCGGGAGGGCTATGACGAGACCCGCTACACCGCAAAGGACGTGCGGGCCGCCCTGGACGCCGACCTGCGTACTCCGGAGCACTTTGCCGCCCTGCTTTCCCCGGCGGCGGAGCCCTTTTTGGAGGAGATGGCCCAAAAGGCCCGGATGGAGAAGCGGCGGTATTTCGGCGATAACGTATATCTGTTTACCCCCATCTACATCTCCAACTACTGCGAGAACTACTGTATCTACTGCGGCTTCAACTGCCACAACAAGATCCGCCGGGCCAAGCTGGATCTGGCGGGCATCGAGGCGGAGATGGCCGCCATTGCCAAAACCGGCCTGGAGGAGATCTTGATCCTCACCGGCGAGAGCCGGAAGATGAGCGACGTGGCGTACATCGGCGAGGCCTGCAAGATCGCCCGGAAGTATTTCAAAATGGTGGGCATCGAGGTCTATCCCATGAACTCCGATGAGTATGCCTACCTCCACCAGTGCGGGGTGGACTATGTGACGGTATTCCAGGAGACCTACAACGATACCCGGTACGAGCAGCTCCACCTGGCGGGCCACAAGCGGATCTTTCCCTACCGCATGGAGGCCCAGGAGCGGGCCCTCATGGGCGGAATGCGGGGGGTGGCCTTCGCCGCCCTGCTGGGGCTGGACGACTTCCGGAAGGACGCCTTTGCCACCGGGATGCACGCCTGGCTCCTCCAGCGCAAGTACCCGCACGCCGAGATCTCCTTCTCCTGCCCCCGGCTGCGGCCCATCGTCAACAACGACAAGATCAATCCCAAGGATGTCCACGAGCGGCAGCTGCTCCAGGTCATGTGCGCCTACCGCCTGTTCATGCCCTTTGCCGGTATGACCATCTCCACCCGGGAGCGGGCGGGCTTCCGGGACCGGGTCATCGACATTGCCGCCACCAAGATCTCCGCCGGGGTATCCACCGGCATCGGCGGCCACGCCGGTGAGGAGGAGGGCGACGACCAGTTCGAGATCGCCGACAACCGGGATGTGGAGCAGGTGGCCCAGGCCATCCGGGACCAGGGCCTCCAGCCCGTGATGAACGACTATGTCTATGTTTGAGCTGGTGTGCGTCACCCACCGGGGGCTGTGTGCCGATGATCTGCCCCGGCGGGTGGGCGAGCTGTGCCGGGGCGGTATCCGCCGGGTCATTTTACGGGAAAAGGACCTGCCTGAGGAGGAATATGAGGCCCTGGCCCGGCAGGTGCTGGCCCAGGCCGGGGACAGGGTGGTGCTCCACCATTTCCCCCAGGTGTGCGCCCGGCTGGGGGCGCCTCGGCTCCACCTGTCCCTGGGGCAGCTGGAGGAGGACCCCGCCATCCGGAACCGGGTGGCCCTGCTGGGGGTATCCATCCATGCCCCCGAGGAAGCCGCCCGGGCCCAGGCGCTGGGGGCGGACTATGTGACGGCGGGCCACGTCTTTGCCACCGACTGCAAGAAAGGCCTGCCCGGCCGGGGCCTTCCCTGGCTGGAGAAGGTGGTGAAGGCGGTGTCCATCCCGGTGTACGCCATCGGGGGCATTTCGCCGGACAACCTGGCCGCCGTGGCCCGGGCCGGGGCGGCGGGGGCCTGCCTGATGAGCGCTCTCATGACCTGCCCCCACCCTCAGACCTATGTGGAACAGCTGCGGCAGGCTGTCTCCTGAACCCAAAAGGCGCGGCGGAGTCCGCGCCTTTTTTATGCCTGTGCGCGGAAGATCCTGCAAATGCAGGAACACCTTGACATAGTATCCTTAGATGGGTAAACTGAAACTGACATCCGTCGAACATCCACGAGCAACGTGGGACAAGAGAGGAAGATGGGTATGTTTTGTTATCGATGCGGCGCCCAGCTGGAGGGAACGGAGAAGTTCTGCGGGCACTGCGGCGCTCCCCTGGAGCAGGCCATGAAATCCATGGCCCGGGAGCAGACCCCACCGCCACCGGAGCAGACCCCTCCGGCAGCGGAGCAGCCGGCGCCGGAGTCCGCTCCGGTGGAAGAACCTGCTGGGGCGGAAGTGTCCATCCCGACGGCGGAGCCTGCCGCCGATGGGGAAGGCCCCGCCGCCCCACCGCCCCCGGAGGGGCCTGAGTTCGTTCCCGGCCCCGACGGGCCTGAGGACGGCCAGCCCACCGCCCCCAAGGGAGGCAAAAAGAAGTGGCTGCTGCCTGTCATCATTGTGGCGGCCCTGGCGGTGGGCATCGGCGGCTTTTTGCTCTACCGGAACATCAGCACCAACCAGGCCTATCAGCAGGCGGTGGAGCAGGGCCGCAGCGCCCTGGATCAGGGCAGCTATGCCCAGGCGGTGGACTACTATGAGCAGGCCCAGGCCCTCCGGGGGCTGGAGACCGCCGACCGGCTGGCCCTGGCGGAGGCCTATCTGGCCATGGAAAACCGGACGGCTGCCGCCCGGCTGTTGGAGTCGGGGAGCATTGGGGAGGGGGATGAGCAGTACCCCCTGGCCCAGAAGCTGTACGCCCTGTGTGTGCTCTCCCCCGAGGTGGACGACGTGGACACCGACAACTTCCCGGTGGTCACCCTGAAGCTGGACTGCGATCAGCCCTTCCCCCTGGACCTGTCCGAGGTGAGCGTGCAGGAGGACGGCCAGAGCTGTGAGGTGCAGGAAGTGACCCAGGAGGACGGTCAGGTGGAGATCACCTATCTGACCTTTGACGCCGAGTACAGCGAGGAGCACCGCCAGCCGGTGCTCACCTTCGGGGTGGACGGCATCTCCCTCCAGATGGACGGGGAGTATTACACTCCCTACTTCGTGCCCGCCCGGCTGCGGCTGGTGTCCACCGACGTCAGCGAGTATCCTGTGGTCCGGGCCTACTTCCAGGTTCTGGACGACTACAGCGGCGAGACGGTGGAGGGTCTGGACTCCAACGCCTTCCGCATCATGGAACGGGTGGAAGGCGGCGAATACCTGGCCCGGGAGGTCAAGTCGGTGCTCCCTCTGGAGGGCAACGACGGCCTGAAGATCGATCTGGTGGCCGACAAGAGCGACAGCATCACCGAATCCGACATGGGCAAGATCAAGACCGTCATGACCGAATTTGTGCAGGAGCTGGACTTCGCCCTGGGCGACCGGGCGGAGGTGCTGGCCTTTGACTCCATTGTGCAGCAGATGTGCTACTATACCAGCGATGTGAGCCTGCTGGTCAACGGCATCAACAATATGTCCACCGACGGCCTCACCGCCTTCTACGACGCGGTGTACGACGGCGTGACCAACGCCACCCTCCAGGGCGGCGCCCGCTGCGTCATCGCCTTCACCGACGGCATGGATAACCGCAGCCGCCACACCCCTGACGAGCTGATCCGCTATGCCAACACCCAGCAGACCCCGGTGTACATCATCGGCGTGGGCGACTCGGTGGAGGCCAGCACCCTGCGCCGCATTGCCGAGAGCACCGGCGGCCGGTACTGGTACATTGACGATCTGTACGACCTGGAGGCCATCTTCCAGCAGATCTATGACGAGCAGATGGACTACTACATCGTGGAGTATGAGAGCGACAGCGCCGCCGACAGCTACGCCACCCGTGACCTGCAGGTCAAGGTGTCCGGCGGGGGCTACCGGGGCCAGAGCGAGCTGACCGTCACCCCCACCCGCAGCATCCGGGACGACGGCGGTGCCAGCGGCGGACACCGCTACGAGCTGTTCAAAGAGAGTCTGACCTGGGAGGAGGCCTCCCGCCGCTGCCAGGAGATGGGCGGCCACCTGGCCACCATTACCTCCCAGGAGGAGATGGACCAGATTGTGGCCCTGGCCGAGGCTCAGGACGTGAAGTACCTGTGGCTGGGTGGCTACACCTCCTATGACGACGCCGGCAACGTGTTCGGCCACTGGGTCACCGGCGAGGCCTTCAACTTCCAGGCCTGGTCTGAAAACGAGCCCTCCCGCCAGGATCAGGACGGCACCGAGGAGTGGTACATCATGCTGTGGAACATCAAGGCGGTGGGCGGCTGGTGCTGGAATGACCAGCGCAATGACCCGGTCTCCGCTGTGCCCACCATGGCCGACGGCATGGGATTTGTATGCGAATTTGAAGAATAAGGAGTAGGGCGATGAAAGGAAAACGATCTGCCAAGTCCACGGGAGGCAAAATCGCCCTGATCATTCTGATCCTGGCCGCAGTGGCCGCCGGGGGGATTGCCTGGTGGCTGCTGGGCTCCGGCGGTCCGGCCCCGGCGGCGGAGAGCGCCGCCCCGGCCGCATCCGTCCGGCCCACGCCCTCTCCCACCCCTGTGCCCACCCCCACCCCCACGCCGGAGCCTACCCCCACGCCCACCCCCACGGTGGAGGAGCGGACGGCGGCTCTGGCGGCGGAGATGACGGCCCAGATGAGCCGGTATGAAAAGATCTGCCAGCTTATCATCGTGGCCCCGGAGGATATCACCGGGGTGAGCACCGCCACCCAGGCGGGTCCGGCCACCAAGGCGGGGCTGGAGCGCTACCCCATCTGCGGGATTCTGTACCGCCGGCCCAATATGCTCAGCCAGAGCCAGCTCAAGCAGATGCTGGACAACAGCCAGAGCTATTCCAAGATCCCCCTCATCTTCACCTGTGATGAGGAGGGGGGACGGGTGACCCGGCTCATGAGCACTGTGGGCACCACCTGGGTGGGGCCCATGCTGGACTACGAGGACCAGGGCCCCGAGACTGCCTATGACAACGCCTATACCATCGGCTCCGACCTGGCCAGCTGCGGCTTCAACACCGACCTGGCCCCGGTGGCCGACGTGTGGACCAACCCGGAGAACACCGTCATCGGCGACCGGGCCTATTCCACCGATTTCAACACCGCGGCGGAGCTGGTGGCGGCGGCGGTGGAGGGCTTCCACGACGGCGGGGTGGGGACGGTGCTCAAGCACTTCCCCGGCCACGGCGGCACCTCCACCGACTCCCACGACGGGGCTACCTACCTGTACCGCACCCTGGACCAGCTGCGGCAGGGGGAGCTGATCCCCTTCCAAGCGGGCATCGAGGCGGGGGCGGACGCGGTGATGATGGGCCACCTCATCGTCCCCGACCTGGACGACCAGCCCGCCCCTCTGTCCTATGAGATCGTCACCGGCCTGCTCCGGGAGGAGATGGGCTTTGACGGGGTGGTGATGACCGACGCCATGGAGATGTCCGCCCTCACCAAGTATTACACCGGCGGTCAGGCGGCGGTGATGGCCATTCAGGCCGGGGTGGATATCCTGCTGTGTCCCGGCGATCTGGACGGTACCATCGCGGCCCTGGAGGAGGCGGTGGAGGATGGCTCTATCTCGGAGGAGCGGCTGGACCAGAGCGTACAGCGTATCCTCACCTTTAAAATCAACCGGGGCCTCATTCCCCTGGCATGACCAAAATAAAAAAGGACTGCTGTGATACAGCAGTCCTTTTTTCTATGTCTGCCCGGCTCAGGCGGGGCTGCCCAGCAGCAGGGGCTGGAGCTGGCGGCCCTCCAGAGCGGCGGCAATGGCGTCGGGCACCAGGGAGAAGTCGGCCACCACCGAGGTGGGCTTGCCCTGGGGATCGTCCTGCCGGAAGGGAACGAAGTAGACGTGCTTCTTGTCCAGCAGGGCCCCGATGTTTTTGGCCGAGGCTGCCAGCGCGTCGTTGGTGGCGGGGCAGATCACCAGGGGGCGGCCGTTGCGCAGATGGGCCTTGGCCGCCAGGGTGACGGTGGAGTCGGTGACGCCGTTTGCCAGTTTTGCCAGGGTGTTGCCGGTGCAGGGGCAGATGACCAGCACATCCAGCAGCTTTTTGGGCCCGATGGGCTCCGCCTTCACCAGAGAGTCGATGACCCGCTTGTCACAGATGCGCTCCATCTCCCGCATAAATTCATGGGCCGGGCCGAAGCGGGTGTCGTTGGCGGCGGCGGCCTCCGACACGATGGCCGTCACGTCCCCGAACCGGGCCTTCACCCGCTCCAGGGCGGTCATCGCCATACTGAATGTACAAAAGGACCCGCAAAAGGCGAATCCAACCTTCACTTGTTCCATGCTCACACTCCCAATTCCCGCAGTATGTTGTAAATGGTGGTCTGGATGCACTGGCCCGCCGTCACCGGCGCCACCTTGCCCGGCAGGGAGAGGGCCCAGATCACCTTGACTCCCAGCCGGGCCGCCCCCTCAAAGTCCACGCCCCCCGGCTTGGAGGCCAGGTCGATGACCAGACAGCCCGGTTTCAGATCGGACAGCTCTGTCAGGCCCAGCACCGGGGCGGGGACGGTGTTGACCACCAGGTCATATCCGCACAGCCAGCCCGCCAGATGCTCCGTCTGCTCCCCGCAGTAGCCGCAGCTCTCCGCCAGAGCCAGATCGGCCCACTTTCGTGCGGCCACGCTCACCTTGGCTCCCAGACCCGCCAGGCGCTGGGCCAGCGCTTTTCCCACCCGGCCGAAGCCGATGACCAGTACCCGGGCGCCGTGGAGGGTGATGGGCAGCTCCTCCAGGGCGATCTGGATGGCCCCCTCCGCGGTGGGCACCGCATTGGCGGTGGGACGCTCAAAGGGGATGGGGCAGGGGACGAACGTCACAGGAGAGCACCTGGGTTCGGTAATTGCGGCCGGTACCGGTCCCCCGGGCCCGGACCTCAAATTGGAGGGGCAGCTCGGCGGGCTGGATGAGGAAGGAATCGGTCCCCACGGTGATCTGCTGGATGATCTCATCCAGCAGGAGGGCCTCATCCTCCAGAACCTGGGCCAGCAGAGCTTGATTTTGGGCGGAGCGGTCAGGACATTCCTCCAGCTGCTCCAGCCGGGCGGTCAGCTTGGTCTGCTCCTCCTCCCACCGGGCGGTCAGCCGGTTCAGCTCCGCCCGGCTCAGCGCCCCGTCCAGAAAGGCCTCCACCGCCCGGTCCCGCCGGAGACGGCCGGCCTGAAGGCAGTCGTGCAGACGCGCCCGCTCCGCCTGGGCAGGCTGGACGGGCAGCTGGGCGAGGACCTGGGCCTGAATGGCGGCGCCGTTCAGCGCCAGCCGGTCCACCGCCGCCGCCACCGCCGCCAGAAGCACCGGCCCGCTCACCGGCGGCAGGGTGCAGCCGCTGCCGTCCAGCCGACCCCGGCACACAAAGCGCAGATAGGACCCGCCGTTTTTGCGGCGGGTCCTTTTTGCGCTGAGGCTTTTGCCGCACAGGCCGCAGCGCAGCTTGCCCGAGTACCAGTGCCGGGCGGAGTGCCTGCGGTGCTCCATGTTGAGGGCGGAGCGGCGGGCCAGCTCCTGCTGCACGGCCTCAAAGTCCCGGCGGCTCACAATGGCCGGGTGGTGGTCCCGCAGCCAGAATTGCTCCTCCGGCCGGTCGTTGGGGATCTTGCGGTGGGTGAGATAGTCGGTGGTGCGGTATTTTTTCTGGAGCAGGTCGCCGGTATATTTCTCGTTGCGGAGCAGCCGCAGCACCATGGCCGGGGACCAGCGGCCCTGGGGCCGGAGGGGAGGCGGCACCCCCGCCTCGGTGAGTTCCCGGGCGATGGTGTGGGTCCCCTTGCCCTCCTGGAGGAAGGCGCGGTACACCCGGCGGATCACCTGGGCCTGACCAGGCTGAGGGGTGAGGACCCCGTCCAGCAGGCGATAGCCGTAGATGGAGTCGTTGCCGAACACCACCCCCCGGCGCATGGCCTGGAGCTGGCCCCAGCGGGTGCGCTCCGAGATCTTGCGGGATTCCTCCTGCGCCACGCTGGCCATGATGGTGAGGCGAAACTCCCCGTCGTTGTCCAGGGTGCAGATGTTGTCGTTGAGGAAGAATACCCCCACACCCGCCTCCTTCAGACGGCGGGTGATTTGCAGAGCGTCCACCGTGTTGCGGGCAAAGCGGGATACCTCCTTGGTGAGAATCAGATCCACCTCGCCCGCCATGGCCTGCCGGATCAGGCGGCTGAACTGGGGACGGCTCCCGGCGCAGGTGCCCGACAGCCCCTCGTCGGCATAGATCCCCACACAGCGCCAGGCCGGGTGCTGGCCGAGATAGGATGCGAAAAACTGACGCTGGGTGGCCAGGGAATTGAGCTGATCCTCCTTGTCGGTGGACACACGGCAGTAGGCGGCCACCCGGATGGGCTGCTGGGAGAGCAAAAAAAGCTGTGGATCGGCCATGGGGCACAGCCTCCTTTTCTAAAAACTGAGGCGGCGCAAACCGCCCCAGTTCCTTTTATTCCGGCCCGGCAGGGAAGAGAACCACCGGGTTTCAGGGGGCGGCCGCAGCCAAAACACTATGCTGGCAGTTAATTGAATCTCCCTGAAAATAGAGTATACTAAAGTCACTAACTATGCCATTTTGGGAAGTTTTGCACAAAAGAAACTGACATAAATTGGCAATCTGTTATAACAGGGGAAGGTGAGATTCATGAGAAAGCAAATCAGGAAAGGATTGGCGATCCTGCTGACGGTGGTTTTGGTGGCCGGCCTTCTGCCGGTATCCGCCATGGCCGCAGGCAGTGAGATCCAGGCGGGCGACCGGGTCATCCAGTCGGTGGCTGCGGGCCGGAACTGCGGGGCAGTGCTGACCAAAGGTGGCGCTGTGTGGTATTGGACGGGCACCAATGCGCCCAAAAAGGTGATCGCCAGCGGCGCCAAAGCCATTTATGGCGGTCACGGCGCCATCTATATGCTGGCCCTGATGGAGGACGGCAGCCTGAAGGCCTGGGGTGAAAACAGCCAGGGCCAGCTGGGCATCGGAACCGCCCAGACCGCCGCCACACCCACCCAGGTACTGAACATGGAGAGCGGCGTGGTATGCGCCGACGCCGGAAGCGCAACCTCCATCGGGGTGAAGGAGGACGGCACCGTCTGGGTGTGGGGCAGAGGCAGCGACTATTTGGTGGGTACCACCACCACGGGCAATAAGTATGCGCCCCGGCAGGCCTCGCTGGGCCTCCAGTCTGCCATCACCACCGCGGTGATCAATGACGACAATGTTCTGGCTCTGGACAGCGACGGAGTCCTCTGGTCCTGGGGCAGCAATAGTTACGGTGAGTACGGCAACGGCAAATCCGGTTACGCTACCAGCAACAAGAAAGCCAACCGGGTAAACACCCCGTGGGAGCCGGCGAAGGTTCAATCCATCCATACCTTTAAGCGGGAGACCAGATTTAACGTCTCCTGTGTGGTGACCAATGAGGGCGACGTATGGATGTGGGGCGGCCTGAACGGCTCCGGCGAAAAGGTGACCACCCCTCAGGAGATGGACCTCTCCAACGGCAATCCGGTGGTCCAGGTGGAGGCGGGCAGCGAGAGCTTCCACGCCCTGGATGAGAGCGATACCCTGTGGTCCTACAGCCGCGAAGGGGATGGCAGCACCGGCAACATGGTCTATGACGAGCCCGCGGCGGTGCTGGAGAACGTGGTTACATTTTCTGCCACTCCTGCCAATGCTGGGAGCGGGTCGGCCCTGTTGGCGGTGACGGAGGACGGTACCCTGTGGAAGCGGGACAACAGCCAGGCGGATTTTTATGAAATTGAGGGCGGCTGGATCGAGGAGTACGTCCCGCCTCTGGACCCCAATCCCGACCCCGGGTTGCCGGAGCCGGAGAACGGAGTGGTCTCTCTGTCCGTGGGACAGGATCATGCCATCGCCCTGCAAAAGGACGGCACCCTGTGGGGCTGGGGCAGCAATTCCTCCGGCCAGCTGGGTTTGGAAAGCGGCGCATTTGACAGCCTGACCCCCTGCAAGCTGATGGAGGATGTGGCGTGGGCCGACGCAGACAGCTGGTACACCATGGCGGTGAAAACCGACGGCACCCTGTGGGGCTGGGGCAGCAATAGCTACGGCCAGTTGGGCGACGGAACCAATGAGAGCAGCAAAACTCCCAAGCAGATCATGGACGGGGTCAGCCGGGTCTACATCGACGAGCAGTGTACCCTGATTCTCAAGCAGGACGACACCCTGTGGGCCTGCGGCAACTTCCAGTCCTCCGGCGTCTACGGTCCCAACCAGGTGATGGAGGATGTACAGCAGGTGTGGCAGGACGGCGACGCCTTCATGGTCACCGACTCTGACGGAGCCCTATGGAGCGGCAGCATCAGCGGCGAGCCAACTCGGTTGGTGGACAGCGGCGTGTGCTTTGTGGCCCAGGGGCGCTACCACAATATGGCCATCCAGAAGGACGGCACCGTTTGGGCCTGGGGCAGCAACACTTACGGCGAACTGGGAGACGGCACCACCACCCAGCGGCCTGAGCCGGTGAACATCACCGAAAGTAACCCCGCCCTGGCCAATATGGTGGCCGCCGACTGCGGAACCTACAATTCCTCCTTCCTGCTGCGGAAGGACGGCTATCTGTGGGCTCTGGGCCGCTACCGCTGGAACGATAAGGTATCCACCGGCACCATGCAGATCATGGACGGAGTCAAGTCCGCCCAGATGAACACCAATCAGGACAACCTGGTGCTGAAGCGGGACGGCACGCCGCTGGGCTGGAACCGGAACGGCGTCTCCAGCAGCCAATACAGCTACAACCTGTGCAACTACAATGAGCCCACCGAACTTCTGAATGATGTATATCAGGTATTCTTCTTTGACAGTCAGGCTTACGCCGTGAAATCCGACGGTACCCTCTGGGCCTGGGGCGTCAACCGCTCCGGCATCCTGGGAGACGGCACCGAGACCAACCGGACCACACCGGTGCAGGTAGTGCTGGAGGAGGCGACGGAACCGGAACCCTCCGAGCCGGTGGAGGTGCCGGTGTCCCGGGTGGCTGCCGGGTTTGACTTCTCCCTGGCGGTCAAAAACGACGGTACCGTGTGGGCCTGGGGCAGCAACAGTTCCGGCCAGCTGGGCAACGGTACCACCTCCTCCTATGCCAACTATACCAAGCCTGCCCAGGTTCAGGGCCTGGACAATGTGGCGGCTGTGACCGCCGGAAGAGACCACAGCGTGGCCATCCAGCAGGGCGGCGTGCTGTGGGCCTGGGGCGAGAACGGCTCCGGCCAGCTGGGTACCAACAACAGCCAGGACAGCTACGTTCCCGTCCGCATTATGGACGGCGTGGTGAAGGCGGAGGCCGGACCGGACTATACCATGGCTCTGAAGGGGGACGGCACCCTGTGGATCTGGGGCTCCACCGGCAGCATGGGATACGGCAACGGCAAGTCTTCCTCCTACCGGCCCACCCAGATCATGTCCGATGTAAAGGACTTCTCCGCCGGCAGCAGCGCCATCGCTGTGGTGACCAACGACGGGGCCCTGGTGGTGTGGGGCGCCCGCTCCGCCATCGGCATCAAGGGCAGCGGCTTTGACTACATCAACGACCCGGTGGTGGAACAGGCCACCACGGTGGTCTCCTCCGGCGTGGAGTCGGTGTCGGTGGGCAGCGACTATATCATGTACGTCACCACGGCGGGAGACCTGTATGCCAAAGGCAGCGACCACTACGGTGAGACCGGCGTGGGAAACATCTTCGGCTATGAGACCCATTATGTGACCGGTGGCGTGAAGAGCGTGAAGGCGGGCATCTACACCACCCTCATCACCAAGACCGACGGCACCCTGTGGACCTGCGGTATGCTGGACATCAACGCGCCCATCTCCGGTCTGCAAAGAACCCCCACCAAGTGGCGGGACGGCCCGGTGAGCGACATGGACCTCTCCTTCGGCAGCACGCTGGATGAGCAGTACGGCCACGGCCTGCTGGTCCAGGGCGACGTCCTGTACACCTGGGGCGGCAACCTGGTGGG
>DWXO01000013.1 GCA_019119165.1 Candidatus Flavonifractor intestinigallinarum
TACGCCCAGTCTGCTGTTGAAACCAGACCTGTGCTTACGGCTCTACGCCACGCAAGCACAGCCCTGTTTTCCTGCCGCTCCAAATGCCCTTGCCCTCCCCGGCGGCAACGGCATTTTCACGGCAACGCCGACAGAGCGTATAACACACTACACTTTGCTTCGCAAAGTCGTGTGCCAAATGGGGGCGTTGCCCCTTTGGAAACCCCCACAAGAAAAGGCGGTACGCTACCCCTCCACGGGGCGCATACCGCCTTTTCTTGTTATCCAGCCCTCCGGCTGTATCGGTTGAGCAAAAGTCCGCGTGGGATTGATGTGGTATCTTTAACTTTGGGAAACTTCGTTTTCCCATTTGCTCACCGCCTGGGGGGAGACCCCCATTTGCGCGGCCAGCTCCTCCTGGGTCAGGCCGTCCCGCTTCCGAAGGGCGCTGATGCGCCCGCCGATGGTCTGGTTCATAGATATCCTCTTTTCTGCGTGTGGTTTTCACAGGATGTATTATAGAGTGTTTCCGCAGAAAAGGGAAGGTAACGCGGGTTGGAACCTGCAACTGGCAGTAGAATCAAGGGACAACGGGCGGTTGAATCAGGGGGTCTGCTCCCACCGGCAGCCCCGGGCCTGTCCCGTAATGGCCCCCAGGCAGTCCAGATGATCCTCCTCCGTCACCTGCAAGTCCGGATAGGCCAGGCTGGGGGCCAGCAGCCGGGTGACGCCCCGGCGGCGGCAGAGCCGCCGGAGCAGCACCTCCTGATTATAGAGGTATACCCCATACTCCTGCACGGTGGGAGGACGCTGGGCGCACAGCAGAACGGCGCCGGAGGGATAGACCGGCTCCATGCTGCCGTCGCTGAGAAGCACGGCGAAGTCCGCCTCCCGGGCGGCGGCGTCCACCTCCGGGATCAGGACGGCCCGGACCGGAGGAGCGCCGGTGGCGCCAGTGGTATAGCAGAAGGTGCGCTTCACCGATACGGTTCCGATGGATTTGACGCTGGCCGTGCTCATCAGGGCCAGCATGATCCCCGCTGTCCGCCTTCGCTGGGGCTCCAGCCGCCGCAGGGCCAGCAGCAGCCGCAGCTCCTCCGGGGAGAGCAGCACCACGCCGTCCTGACTGTTGGCGGTGACGCAGCACTCCGGGGGCAGCTCGTCGTCCAGCAGATAGCGGATGGGCACCCGCAGTACCCGGGTGATCCGATCCATGGGCCCGATCGCCGGATTTTTGGTCTGTCCTGAGAGAATTTTGTTCAGCGTGCCCAGAGGCACGCCGGACAGACGGGAGATATCCTCCGACGTCAAGTGGCGCAGTTTTTTCACATAGGCCAGTTTTTCCACCATCAGAGACATGGGCGCACCTCCAGAAAACCCCCAACCGGATGCGGTTAAAACCTCCCGGTCGGTGGACAAAATGGTCTGTTGGCATTGACATTTTATGAGGAATACATTATATAGAGTATGCAGAGGGGCAAAAATACAAGATATAGGAACAGAGAGGAGCGGATGTGGAAAATTTCCGTGACAAATAGTATAATACTTTTCGATAGGGAAAAAGAGCGAAATCTGTCGTGAAACGATGAAACCGTAACGAAATCAGAGAAAATGAGGAGAGAGGAAACCATGAGCAATTGCCATATGAAGTACCATGTATATCTGGACAGGGCTTCCCGCCCTCAGATGTATGGGATCCGGAGCCACAACGGGATCTGCGTCGGACGCATCTCCACCGACTTTCAGGAGGTCAACCGTCTGGCCGAGTGCTGCAACAGCGCGAATCTGTCCCCGGTCCATCTTGCTGACGTTGTGGAAGATTTTCGGCGCTCCTGATTGGTAGAAAATAGGTCCAGATACTTGACCGGAGCAACGGAATCAGGTAAACTGAGACCGGCAAACGGCGAATGAGTCAAGCAGAGAAAAGCCACCCGCCAGGGTGGCTTTTTTTCGTCGTGTTTAAAGGGGGAGAAGAAGCTTGGAGCAAACACAAAAGAGAGGCGCTCTGTTCCGCTTCTGGAAGCGGGAGCCAGTGCTGTGTATCGCCGCGGTGTGCGCGGCGGCCTCCATTTTCCTGAATCCGCCGTCAGCGGACTATCTCAATTTCATTGACTGGCGGGTGCTCAGTCTGCTGTTCTGTCTGATGGCGGTGGTGGCCGGATTTCAGGAGTGCGGCGTGTTTGCCGTGCTGGCCCAGCGGCTGTTGGCGGGGGAGCGGCGGATGCGGTTTGTGACCTTGTGCCTGGTGCTGCTGCCCTTTTTTGTGTCCATGCTGGTGACCAACGATGTGGCCCTCATTACCTTCGTGCCCTTCGCGGTGCTGGTGCTGGGGCTGATCGGAAGGACGGAGCGGCTGATTTATATTGTGGTGCTCCAGACCATTGCCGCCAATCTGGGCAGCATGGCCACCCCGGTGGGCAATCCCCAGAACCTGTATATCTACGCCAACTATGAGCTGACCGCCGGCCAGTTCTTTTCCACCATGGTGCCCCTCACCCTGATCAGCCTGGCGGGGCTGGTCATTGCCTCCCTGTGCGTCAAGCCGGAGGGCATCCGGGTGACCTTCTCAGAAAAGGCCGCCATCCGCAGCCCCGGTCGGCTGGGGCTGATGGCGGGGCTGTTTGTGCTGTGCCTGCTGTCGGTGTTCCGGGTGCTGCCCTATCCCGCCCTGCTGGCGGTGGTGGCGGCGGGTATGCTGATCTTTGACCGGCCCCTGTTCCGCAAGGTGGACTATGGCCTGCTGGCCACCTTCTTCTGTTTTTTCCTCTTCGCGGGCAACGTGGGGGCCTGCGCCCCTGTGCGGGAGGCCCTGACGGCGGTGATGGCTCAGAATACCGCCCTGGCCTCCGGCGTCACCAGCCAGGTAATCAGCAACGTGCCGGCGGCGGTGCTGCTGTCCAGCTTTACCACCGACTGGCACGGGCTGCTCATCGGCACCAACATCGGCGGCCTGGGTACCCCCATCGCCTCTCTGGCCAGCCTGATCTCCATGAAGGCCTATCTCAAGTCCCCCGGCGCCCGGGCCGGCCGCTATTTGCTGGTGTTTACCCTGGCCAATGTGGCAGCCCTTGCCATTTTGGTGGGCAGCGTGGTGCTGATGGGGCTGATCTTCCCCGGATAAGGGCATTTTTGGCCTGATATGCGCAGATTTTAGCTTGTATTTGACGAAAGACCATAGTATAATAATATACTGCTTCTTTTGCGTATTACGGCGGCCCGGAAACCACCGGAAGCCCCGTGAGCCGGGTCACCGGACCCGGCCCATATTCCATTAGAGAGGGTTCGGCATGACATGAATCGTACGTTGGAACATATCCTTCCCCGGGTGCAGAAGCCTGCACGCTACACCGGCGGCGAGTATAACGCGGTGGTGAAGGACCGGCGCCAAGTGGATGTGCGCTACGCGCTCTGCTTCCCGGATACCTATGAGATCGGAATGTCCAATCTGGGTATGCGCATCCTTTATGGGGTCATGAACCAGATGGACGGCGTCTGGTGCGAGCGGGTGTTCGCGCCCTGGGGCGATATGGAGGAGGAGATGCGCCGGGAGGGCATCCTGCTCTACGGCCTGGAGAGCGGCGACTCCATCGCGGATTTTGACCTGATCGGGTTTTCCCTGGGCTATGAGATGGCATACACCAATGTGCTCAATATGCTGGATCTGGCCGGTCTGCCCCTGCGCTCCGAGGAGCGCTACGGCCTGTCTCCCATTATCATCGCCGGGGGTACCTGCGCCTATAACCCGGAGCCCCTGGCCCCCTTTGTGGACATCTTTGTGCTGGGCGAGGGTGAGGACGTCAGCGTGGAGATCATCCAGCTCTACCGCAAGGCCCGGGAGGAGTGCTGGAGCAAGGACGAGTTCCTCGCCGCCGCCGCTCAGATCCCCGGCCTCTATGTACCCTCCCTCTATGACGTGTCCTACCGCCCCGACGGCACCCTGGAGCGGGTGACACCCCATGAGGGGGCCCCGGCGGTGGTGACCAAGCGGATCGTTCAGGACTTTGACAAGAGCTACTTCCCGGTCAAGACCATCGTGCCCTCCACCGAGATCGTCCACGACCGGGTGATGCTGGAGCTGTTCCGGGGCTGCATCCGGGGCTGCCGGTTCTGCCAGGCGGGCTATGCCTACCGGCCCGTCCGCTCCCGTGACCCGGAGATCCTGCTCAAGCAGGGCATTGAGGCCTGCAAGGACTCGGGCTATCAGGAGATGACCCTGTCCTCTCTGTCCACCAGCGATTATCGGCCCCTGGAGCACCTGTGCGACGGGCTGCTGGACTGGTGCGAGCCCAACCGGGTCTCCCTGTCCCTGCCCTCCCTGCGGGCGGACAACTTCTCCCTGGGCCTGATGGAGCGGGTGCAGCACGTCCGCAAGTCAGGCCTCACCTTCGCTCCCGAGGCGGGCACCCAGCGCCTGCGGGACGCCATCAACAAGAACGTCACCGAGGAGGACCTGCTCCGGTCCTGCCGCACCGCCTTTTCCGGCGGCTGGTCCAGCGTAAAGCTCTACTTCATGCTGGGTCTGCCCACCGAGACCGACGAGGACGTGCTGGGCATCGCCGACCTGGCGGAGAAGGTGTACAAGACCTGGAAGGAGGTCACCCCCAACCCCAGGCGGGGCGTGACCATCACCGTGTCCACCGCCTGGTTCGTGCCCAAGCCCCACACCGCCTTCCAGTGGGAGCCCCAGATCACCATGGAGGAGTATCAGCGGCGGGTCAAGCTGCTGCGGGAGCATATGAAGGGCCGGTCCATCAAGTACAACTGGCACGACTCCCAGACCAGCTTCCTGGAGGCTGTCTTTGCCCGGGGCGACCGGAAGGTGGCCGACGTCATTGAGACCGCCTGGCGGCATGGGGCCAAATTTGACGCCTGGAGCGAGTATTTCGACTTTGACCGCTGGCTGGCCGCCTTTGAGGCCTGCGGTGTGGACCCCGCCTTCTATGCAAACCGCACCCGGGAGAAGGACGAGCTGCTGCCCTGGGACGTGACCAGCGTGGGCGTGACCAAAAACTTCCTGTGGCGGGAGCGGGAGCGGGCCTATGAGGCGGTGATTACCCCCGACTGCCGGGTCCAGTGTACCGGCTGCGGGGCCAACAAGCTCTATCCGGGAGGAAAATGTGATGCATAGACTGGCGTTTACCAAGGCGGACACCGCCAAATTCATTTCCCACCTGGATCTGATGCGTACCTTCCAGCGGTCCTTCCTGCGAGCGGGCATCCACATCAAGCACACCGAGGGCTTCAATCCCCACGCCTTCGTCTCCATCCCCCTGCCCCTGTCGGTGGGCTACTCCAGCAGCTGCGAGGTGCTGGAATGTCAGGTGCTGGACACCCCTCTGGAGGAGGTGCCCCAGCGGATGAACGCCGCCCTGCCCGCCGGTATCACTGTCCAGCGCTGCTATGAGGGCGTGCGGCCGGTGAAGGAGCTGTACTACGTCAACTATATCGTCACCCTGGAGTATGAGGCCGGGGCCCCCTTCGGAGCGGAATCCGCCATCCGGGGCCTGCTGAGCCGGGACAGCCTGGTGATGGAGAAAAAGAGCAAGAAGGCCAAGAGCGGCAAGGTAGAGGTGGACCTGATCCCCCTCATCGCCAAGGCCACGGTGGAGGAGCGGCGGGACACCATCGCCCTGGACCTGATCCTGAAGGCCCAGAATCCGGGCCTGAATCCGGAGCTTATCGTGTCGGCCATCCGCACCTACTGCCCCGACGCCGCCCCCGATTACGCAGTGTTCCACCGCCGGGCGGTGCTGGACCAGCAGTTCCAGCCCTGGGAATAACTGCATGATGAGAAATTAACCTTTTGCCCATCCTATAAGAAGCCTCAAGGGCAGGCAGATGGGCGAGCGGTGAACGGCACAGGACCGGGGACCGGCGCGAAGCTGGCCCCGGTTTTGTTGTGCCCAGCCGCCCGGCGGCCACTTTCAGAATCATGGCAAAACAGGGTTGAAAAAGCCTGTACGGCCTGATATACTGACATTGTCATTTGGTGAAAAAAGGGGCTTGACAAAGATGCGCTTTGCGCGATACACTGACGGCAAGCAAGCAAGCAAGCAAGCAAGCAAGCAAGC
>DWXO01000014.1 GCA_019119165.1 Candidatus Flavonifractor intestinigallinarum
CTCGCTCCCCGGCAGCCAATGTCTGATCCATGGTGGCAGAGAGGTTGGCGAGGGCCAATACAGGGCCGAAAGAGGCAGAGAGCGCGACGGTCGTGATTAGGATAGTACACCGAGTACTTCATGGCAGCCAATATGCGCTGAGCGCGGACGACAAACTCAAATGCATTCTCATAGTCTATTTTAATGACCAAAACCTTGGGGCTCACCGGCATCAATACCACCGTGCCGGACATGGGGGCGCCATGTAAAGCAGTGGCCCGCAGCAAGCTATGACTTACTGCAGGCCCTCTTCGTGCTGCCTCATATATCTCAGTCCCGTGGTCTAAGACCGCTGACCATGTATCTTGCCTGCTGTTGTCACGCCTTGACTACCACCAGGTACATCTTGAACCGTGTGACGGCCTGAACGGCATGGGGGATGCCCGCGGGCATGATGATGGCTTCTCCACCGTTCAGGGTGTGGGGGACGCCGTCAATGGTGATTTGGGCAGTTCCCTCCAGGATCGTGGCCATGGCGTCGCCGGGAGCGGCGTGGGTGCTGATGGCCTCCCCGGCGTCAAAGGCGAACAAGGTCATGCCCACGCCGGGCTTCTGGGCCATGGTCAGGCTCACCACTTTCCCGTCCTCATACTGGACCTGCTCTTTCAGGGCAAAGGGCTGGGCGTGGGGCAGGTTTTTGATCAATTCTTCCATCGTGATTTCCTCCTGTTCATGTTCCTACTGCAGGGTGATCTGCAGCAGCTTAAAGGATCCTCCGCCGCCGACGGCGTGGGACACCCCGGCGGGCACCGCCAGGCACTGGCCCGCGGTCAGGGTCCTCTCCCCGCTCTCCATGCGCAGGGGCATGCTCCCCTCCAGCACATAGTAGAGGGTGTCGCCAAAGTACCGCTCCTCGCTGACGCTCTCCCCGTCGCCAAAGGCCAGCAGGGTCATCTGGCAGTGTTCGCTGCGGGTGAGGGCCATGCTCACCACCCGGGCCGGGCGAATGTCAATAAGCCCCGCCAAGGCTGCGGGGTCGTCCGTGGGCAGATTGCGGAGAAATTCCATGGGCTTGCCTCCTTTGTAACGTCCTATGTTCAGTATACCCCGGTTTGACGGCCTGTGCAACGGAAACCAGGGCTATCCCGTGATTTGCCGAATGATCTCCCGGCGGAGATCCAGCAGTTCCGGTGCGGATGCCTCCCGTCCCTCCGCCCCCGGGAGGGTGTACCAGGTTTGAATGGTGGTGGGTCTGGGGGTGAGCACGGCAATACGGGTTGCCACAGTGAGGGCCTCGTCAATCTCGTGAGTGACAAAGAGCACCCCCGGTTTTTCCCGACGCCACATGGTCAGGAGCATCTCCACCATCTCCATGCGGATGCCGTAGTCCAGCCCCTGGAAGGGCTCGTCCATCAGGAAGAGGGATCCTCCGAAGTGGAAGGCCCGGGCCAGGGCGCACCGGCGGGCCATGCCCCCGGAGAGCTGACCGGGGTAGTAGTGTTCAAAGCCCTCCAGCCCCACGGCGGCGATCAGGGTACGCACCTCCTCCCCCGGGGCGTCCTCCCGCACCAGGCGGATGTTCTCTTCCACAGTCCGCCAGGGCAGCAGCCGGGCGTTCTGAAACATATAACTCAGCTTGCCCTCCGCCCCCTCCACCGTGCCGGCATCGGGGGTGGTCAGTTCGGAGATGATGTTCAGTAGCGTGGTCTTTCCGCAGCCCGAGGGCCCGATGAGTGCCACGATCTCCCCTTGGGACAGAGTGAGGGACAGGTTAGAGAGGACCGGAAGGCCGTCAAAGGACTTCTGGATCCCGGTGAGTTTCAGCATACCACTCCCCCCTTCCTGCAGCACAGCAGGCGCAGCAGTTTCTGGGTGAGAAAACAGCCGGCCACCAGCAGGAACGCCCAGGCGATGATGGCGTCCGGCTGCACATTGAGCCGGGCGGATGTGATGGCCCCGCCGATGCCGCTGTTGGTGGTGAGCACCTCGCCCATCACCGCCAGCTTCCATCCGCCCCCGATCACGATTTCCAGGGCGGAGTTGAAGTAGGGCCGGATGGAGGGCAGGGTCACATGGCGCAGGGTCTTCCAGTGGGAAAACCGATAGAGCTTGGCCATCTCCAGCAGTTCCCGATCCACGCTGCGCACCCCGTGGCTCAGATTGATGACCACCGTGGGGACGGTAGCCGTGGCCACGATGAAAATACAGGGCAGGCCGTTGAAGCCAAACCACACCAGGGCCAGTACCACCCAGCACACCGGGGGCACCGACTGAAGCACATGGATCATCGGCGTCCCCACATCCTCCAGCTTGGGGCAAAGCCCGAATATTAAGCCCAGGACCCCGCCGGCGCCGATGCCGATGGCAAGGCCGGCCGCCAGCCGCAGGAGCGTGGTCCCCACCGTAGGCCAGAAATCCGGCTCCTGAAACAGGTGGACAAGGGTGGCCGCCACCTGGGGGATGGGCGGCACCACCAGGGGCGAAAAGTGGAGGGAGGCCAGCTGCCAGGCGCCCAGCAGCAGGCCCACCCCCAGGGCGCGGCGGAGCCAGAGTCCCGCCTTAGCCCTCATAGTACAGTCCGTCGTCCGGCATCGCCCCGCCGATCATGGAGGGATCAAAGTCATGGAGCAACTGGTAGAAGGTATCCAGCTCTCCCCTGGCGTCCTGAGCGCTCTTGAAAGTGAGGCCCATGTTAGGGATGGCTGCCTCCACCACGGCAGCATTCATATCCAGGTACTCCTCCGCCAGGGCAGCCGCCTCGGCGGGGTTGTCCAGTACCCATTGGACGCTCTCGGCATAGGCCTCTTGGAACTGGGCCACCAGATCCGGGTTCTCGTCAATAAAGGCCTGCGTGGTACCGAAGCCTGCGTTGGGGATCATGGTGTCGGTGCCGGTGACCCGCTGCCACTCCTCCTCAAAGCTCAGGGCCCGGCGGATCTCGCTGTTCTGGTTCATAGCGGAGGTAACTTGAGGCTCGATCAGCGTGGCGTACTCCGCCTGGCCGGAGGCCAAGAGGCTTGCCACCTCGGCGGTGCTGGCGTAGATCACCTCCACGTCCTCCCCCACCGTCAGGCCGGCCTCGTTCAGGAAGTACTGCGTTAGGGCGTCCGGAGGCGAGGACTGCAAGGGGATGTATACCGTCTTGCCCGCCAAATCACTCCAGGTGGTAAAGTCCGGATCGGTGGTCAGGAAGTAGGTGACGCCCCAGGTGTTCACGTTCATCAGCCGTACATCCAGCCCTTTGTTATATAGCGTGGAGACCACCGTCAGGGGGAATGCGTACATGTCGTGCTCCCCACCCTGGACCATGGCCAGCAACTCCTCCGGGGCATTCCACACGTTCAGGTCGATGGTGACATTCTCCCCCAGCAGCTGGGCGTCCATCATGTGCAGCACCGGCAGAGCGGGCGGCGCGGTGGGAACCCCCACCGAGATGGTCACCGGCTCCGTGGCTTGACTGGATCCCTCCGGTGCGGGATCCTGCGTCTCATTTGTAGTGGTTTCCCCTCCGCCGGAACAGCCGGCCAGTGCGAAAAGCATCATGGCCGAAGCCAGGATGGAAGCAAAGGCTCGTTTCATGGTATGTCCTCCTATCATTTCTTTTAGTTAGCATAAACTAACCGCAAGAAATGATACTATATAGCACGATGGCCTGTCCGTTGCCATGGCAACGGACAGGCCATTTTCCTCGTTACACGGTGAGAAAGTCCTGATCCAAGATCCGGACGGTTTGCCCCTGATATGTGAGGATCCCATCCTTCTGCATCCGGCCCAGCTCCCGGGAGAGGGCGCTGCGGTCCACGCACAGGTATTCCGCCAGCTCCCCTCGTCCCATCTCCAGCCGGATCACGCCGTCCGAAGTGGCGGGAAGGCTCTGTAAATAGAGCTTAATACGGTTACGCAGGCGGTTCTGGGCCAGAATCCGCATTTTCCGGTTGAGAAACAGGGCTTCCCGCCCCATCTCCCGGAGCAGGTTGGCTGTCACCCGGGTCCGGAAGGGGCATGCGTTCTCCTGTTGGAGCAGGAGAGGGTCGAAGTCCAGGTAGAGGACCTCCCCATCGGTGATGGCGTCGATCTGAATGGGGCTGTCTTCCGCCATAGAACAGACGAGTGACTCTCCAAATACCATTCCGGCATCCAATCGCTCTATGGTCAGCAGGTTTCCGTCTTCGCTGTATAGGGAGATTCGCAAGGTCCCCCACATTACCACGCCTGGCCGGCTTTGCCGTTCTCCCATCCGCAGGAGTACCTGGTCTTTTGAAACTGCCCTGGCCTCCCCCTGCAGGCAGGTCAGGACGTTGGGATACTTCTCTTTTGGGATCCCTTCAAATAACGGACAGCGGCCCATCGCCGCGAAAACCGACTGCATGATCTGCCTCCTGTTGCTGTGGCAACCGACAAAGTAGAATGGATTTGTTATAGTTAGCAATAACTAATCTATATTATACCGCTCTCGCGCTAAACTGTCAAGGAGCGGGAATGGAGGATCTCTATGAACGGAATCGGTCTGGACTGCGGGAACACCACCGTCAAACTGGTACTTCTCTCCCCGACGGGAGAACTGCTTTGGTCCAAAACCGCCGCCCACCGGGGCAGCGCGATCCCGGCGGCCCGCCGGCTGCTGGGGGAGCTTCTCCAGTGGGACAGCGGGGTCTGCGGTTGTCCGGTGGTCCTTACCGGCAGCGCCGGGGAGCGGCTGCTGGAAATCTGTCCCGGTCTCTCCAATCTGGGGGATATCCCCGCCATCCACCGGGGGGTGATCCTGCTGGCGCCGGAAGCCCGGTCCGTCATTGAGATTGGCAGCCAGAGCGCCCGTTTCCTCACCGGTTTTGGGTCGGAACTTCCCCCGCAGTTTGCGGTCAACGAGCACTGCGCGGGCGGGACTGGCTCCTTCTTTGAGGATCAGATGTCCCGGCTGGGACTCCGCATCGAGGACTACTCCAATCTCGTGGCCCAGGCCGAGTCCATCCCCCGCCTGTCTGGCAGGTGCGCAGTCTTTGCCAAGACCGACATCATCCACCGTCAGCAGGAGGGCATTCCCACGCCCGACATCCTGCTGGGCCTCTGTTACGCCATGGTGCGTAACTACAAGGCGGTCATCGTCCGGAGCCTCCCGGTGGAGAGGCCGGTAGCCCTGTGCGGCGGCGTGGCCCAGAACGCCGGCGTGGTCCAGGCTGTCAAAGCAGTATTCGGCCTGGAGGAGGAAGATCTGATTATTCCGGATCCGTTCCTCCATGCTGCCGCTGTGGGAGCCGCCCTGGCCGCTCAAGAGGCAGAGACCTGCTCCATGGGGGAACTGCTGGCCAGCCTGTGCGGACAACCGGCTGCAGCGGATCAGCTGGTGCGGCGTTCCCCCCTATCCCAGCCCGCCGGCGTTTCTCTGACAGACCCCGCCTCCTCTGGCGTGATCCCGCTGGAGGGCTGCGCCCTGGGTATCGACGTAGGATCCACCAGCACCGACCTGGTGCTCATGGATCCCGACGGCGGCCTGATCGACTTTCAGTATCTCCGCACCGCCGGGGACCCGGAGGGGGCGGTGCGCCGGGGACTGGAGCATCTCCGGGAGCGGTTTGGAGAACTTCCTCTTCTGGCGGTGGGCGTCACCGGCTCCGGCCGGGAGCGGATCGGCCGACTCATCGGCGCGGATGCGGTGCGGGACGAGATCACCGCCCAGGCCCGGGCCGCCGTCCACTGGGTACCGGACGCAGATACGGTGTTTGAGATCGGCGGGCAGGACTCCAAGTACATCTCTCTGCAGGGCGGTCAGGTGGCGGATTTCCAGATGAATAAGATCTGCGCCGCCGGCACCGGCTCTTTTGTGGAGGAACAGGCCGCCCGCATGGGTATCCCGCTTGAGGAGTTCGGCCCTCTGGCCCTCACCGCCCAGGCGCCAGTGGAACTGGGCGAGCGGTGTACCGTATTCATCGAGACAGCCATCCAGTCAGCCCTGGCCCAGGGAGCCTCCCAGGCAGAAGTGGCCGCCGGACTGTGTCAGTCTATCGTCCGCAACTACCTGCACAAGGTGGTGGGCAGCAAGCCGGTGGGGCGGCGGATCGTCCTCCAGGGCGGCGTGGCCTACAACCCTGGGATCGTGGCCGCCTTTCGCCAGGAATTTGGGGACCGGCTCACCGTCTCCCCCTGTTTTTCCATCAGCGGGGCTTTCGGCGCCGCCCTGCTGGCCCTGGAGACAGCGGAGGGTCCATCCCGTTTCCACGGCTTCACCGGCCAGGGAGAGGAATCCCCCGCCCTTTCTCCAGAGGTCCAACGCAACATCGCCTTCTACCAGCGGGGGCCGCAGCTGCTTCTGGAGGGGTACGATCCCGCGCCGGTCCCCAGGCGCAAGACGGTGGGGGTACCCTTTGCCCTGATGATCCACAAGTTCTTTCCCATGGCCAACGCCTTCTTCCGGCATTTGGGGTACAACGTGCTCCTCTCCCCACCCACCAATGAGGAGATCATCCGTCTCTCCCAGCAGACCGCCCAGGCGGAGACCTGCTACCCAGTGAAACTGATCCACGGCCACATGGCCTGGCTGGCGGAGCAGGGGGTGGACTACATCTTCCTCCCCTCCATCCACACCATGAAGCATGAGACCTCACGAGTAGAGCACAACTACGGCTGCGTATATATGCAGACCGCACCCCGGCTGGCCGCCCGGGCGCTCCGGCTGGAGGAGCGGGGCATTACCCTGCTCAATCCGGTATTTGACCTGGATTTTGGCCAGGAGGCCATGGCATCCGCCATGCTGGGCCTTGGGAAACAACTGGGCATTCCCAAGGTGCGCTGCCTTCCCGCCCTGATGTCCGGCGCCCAAGCTGTACGGCGGCACACCGCCGCAGTGGAGAAACAGGGGCGGGACTTGCTGGCCTCCCTGGGGCCGGAGGACAAGGTGCTGGTGCTCATCACCCGGAACTACGGCCTCTCGGACCCGGTTCTGAATATGGGCATCCCCCGGCTGCTGCTGGAGCGGGGGTACAAGGTCCTCACCCTGTCCCATCTGCCCGCCCACGACCTGGACCTGTCGGCGGATCACCCCAATCTGTACTGGCCCTTTGGCCAGCATATCCTGTCCGGGGCCAAGCTGGTGGCCCATCACCCCAACCTGTACGCAGTCTATCTCACCAACCACGGCTGCGGGCCGGACACCACGCTCTCCTACCTGTTCCGGCAGGAGATGGGAGACAAGCCCTATCTGCACATCGAGGTGGACGAGCACTTCTCCCCGGTGGGGGTCATCACCCGGATTGAGGCATTCCTCCAGAGCCTGGAGAGCCGGCCGGTCCGGCCGCTGCCCGAGGGGTTCCGGCTCACGGCCGTCCCGTCCCATCCCACTACCGTGGCTACCGCGCCGGATAGGGCCCGTGGTCCTCTGTATGTGCCGGACCTTCCCCCATTCACTCCCTATCTGCTGGACTACTTCCACCGCGCCCACGGGCTGGACGCCTGCGCCATGCCCCTGGGGGGCCGTTCGCTGGCCCTGGGACGGGCGGAGACCTCCTCCAAGGAGTATCTGCCCTTCCCTGCCCTTTTGGGCGGAATTTTAGACATTGTCCATCGGGAAGCCGGCCCCTTCCAGGCGCTTCTGCCCGCCACCCAGGGGGCGGAGGCCGACGGCCAGTACCCCTGGGCGGCGGAGGCGGTGCTGCGCCGCCGGGGACTGGAGCGGGTGACGCTGGCCGCCCCGGTGCTGGAGCGGCTGCCGGAGACCGCCTTAGATCCGGACCTGCTGCTGCGAGCGATCCTGACGGGGGATGTCCTGCTGTGCGCCCCGCCTGACCGGCGAATGGAACTGGAGCCGGCCCACATCCCAACTTGGGAGGAGCTGGAGACCCTGGCCCAGGGGATCGGCGCCCTCCTGCCCTCCGGACGGGCGTTGGCCGCCGTAGGCGAGCCCTTCACCCTCTTCGCCCTCCACGACGGGGTGCTGGACACGCTGGAACAGGAGCACTGGCAACTGCTACGGGCGCCGCTGGGGGAATATCTGTGGTTCCTTTGGCGGGATGCGGGCAGTGCTCTGGCCGGCCTCTGGGCCAAACGGATGGCGTCCCTAGGCCCGCTTCTTGGTGCGAGGAACAGTTTTTCTCCGGATCTGGAGGCTCTGCGCGAAGAGGCGGACCGGTTGCTCCCTGGATTTGCCGGGGCCAACGGGCGCTATCGTATCGCCAAGGCCCTGGAACTGGGTCGCCGGTCTTCCGGTGTGCTCACCCTGGCTCCCCGGTATGAGAATACTGCCGCGTTGCTGGACATGACCGGCGCGCTGGAAGGTATCCCGCATTTCCATCTGGCCATGGACAACGACTGGGATGAAGGGGCCTGGTCCCGTCTGAATTCCTTTTTGTACTATCTGAAGTAAACCAAGTTGAACGTCTTAACCACCGGTAGATGCCTTTCTGACGCATCGCTTGC
>DWXO01000015.1 GCA_019119165.1 Candidatus Flavonifractor intestinigallinarum
GCCATGCCGCCGCAGCTGGTGATAATCCAGGCGCCCCAGAGCAAGGCGGTAAAGAACCCGGCCCAGATGCTGTTCGTCTTTTTGCTCACATAGATGTTCAGCGCGTTGGCTACAGCCATACCGAGGACCAGAGGCAGGATGGCAATGGTGTAGATGTACATGCGGTCCTGCATGAAATAGCTCAGGCTGGTGAGCGTGTGACCCTGGGTGACAATGAGAATAAAGATTAGCCACAGAAGGAACAGCCCGCCCATGGAGATGAGAGCAGTGACGCCCACGGCTTTGACCGTGGAGCCCTTCTTGCCCTCGCCAATCCTGTCCACCGAGAGGCTCTTCATGGCCAAGCTGCTGGTCAGGAAGTAGGGGATCTGGAACAGGAAGTACATGACGACACAAAGGGTGCGGTTGGGCTTGATGGTATTCAACATAAAGGTAGCGATATGGATGCCCTGCTGAGTGTAGGCGGAGAGAATGGCAAAGAGCCCATAGCCGATCCCCACGATAGCGGCGCCCAGCGCCAGGGATTTGACAATATAGAGAGGGTGGAAGCCGGCTTCATCGGAAGTGGCAAACCCGTAGCTTCTGAGACCGCCGCCATTTTTCCGCCCGTAGAGGAAGTGGAACAGGAGGAAGAGCACCAGGAAGCCAATGGATACAGTCCACTGCCAAGAAATGTAGGTATTGTTGGTGCCGCTCAACAGCCAGAGACCGGAGAGGTCGATGCCCAGGAAGTTTGTAGAGGCCAGGATGCCGACCCGGAAGAGGAGAACCGGCAGAAGGACCAGGGCAACCAGGCAGACCCACCAAGGGGCGGATTTTGCTTTGAACCCGGGGGCGGGCGTGGGGCTGAGCTTGAGCTGTTGGAACACAGGCAGGTCCAAAAGCAGGGAGGCCGCCAGGAACATGATCGCGGCAACACAGAGGTAAATCAGGAAGAAACCGATGTCCTTGATTTGCCACACGGTCGAGATCTTGCCGTGGTCGGCGTAACTGGTGACGCCGTCATCCAACCCTACGCCCACTTGACTGGTGATGGCATAAATCATGGTCTGGACCGCATCGTTTGTAACGAGATAGTACGCATGACAGGAGTCTGGCATATAGGCTGTACGGGAGTACTCCTTGCCATTGGTGCCCATAGCGGTGTAAGTCTTCCCAATCTCAATCGGGGGGAGGGCGCTGGCATCGCTGGTGTAGTCTCCGTAGAACACCCGCTTGAGCTGCTCCGCATCAAAGGCGCTCATCACGTTGTTGTCCGTCCGGGCCAGAAGGCTCTCATCGGCCACGCCCAGGATGTTGACAAAGTTGAAGTTGTGCTCGTGATTCTCGGCCGAGCCGTAGTTGTTCATACCGAGATTGACCTGGAGGAAGACTTCCTCCTGATGGCGAATGGAGAAGCCCATGGTATAGACGCCGCCCATGGAGTGTCCGCTGGCTACGATTTTGGAGAAATCCACGAAATCGAAGCTCTTAATGGTGTTCCATACGGTTTCCGCACCCATAGTGGCATTCCCGCTTACGGGATCCGGCGCTGTCTCAGAAGGACCGGTGGCGATATCGGACCTTGCACAACCGGTGTAATCCCAGGTAACCACTACATAGCCCCGGCGGGCCAACTCCAGGGCGTAGCTGCCGCCCTGCTCCAGCATATCATTGCCGCCGTGGCAGTACATGACGCAAGGAGCTGGAGTTTCAGAAGTCGCCGATTTGGGCTTATAGAGCATAGCGCTGACCTCGTCGCCATCTGCGCTGAGAAGCGTCATGCGGGTAACCTCAGTTTTTCCCCAGTTTGTGTCTGTTCCTATGACCATCGCAAGAGCGATGAGTGCGACCAGAATAACAGCCAGCAATGCGATCAGCCTTTTGGATACCTTGCTCATTGCTTTCTCTCCTCTCTGCAAATTTTCAAGGCGAATGGAGTGCAGAAGCGGCCTGCCTGACAGGACAGCTTTGCTCTGCTAGTGCTGGGTTTATCTGTCGTCAAAACCGAAATGCAACCTTGATATCACCCTCCTCTCCGGCGGCGTAATGGAACGCATCCTCCCACTGATCCAAGGAGAACATCTTGGTGACCACACCGGCTGTTTTCAGAGTCCCGTCTGCCATGCCCTGGATGACGAAGGGGTAAGTATACGGAGAGATGTGGGAGCCCAGCACATTCAGCTCCTTTTTGTCTCCGATGATGGACCAGTCCAGCGTGGTGGGCTCGGCGAACACCGAGAACTCCACAAAGGTGCCCAGCTTGCGGATCATCTGCATTCCCTGCACCACCGAGGCGGGGTGGCCGGTGGCCTCGATATAGATGTCGCAGCCGTAGCCGTCGGTTAGGTCCATGATGGCCTGCACCACGTCCATTTTCCCGGGGTTCCACACCTGGTCGGCGCCGAACTCCTTTGCCTTGGCCAGCCGGTCGTCCTTCATATCCAGTACGATGAGCTGTTTTGGCTTGCACAGCCGGGCACAAGTGGTCATTCCCAGTCCCAGAGTCCCTGCTCCGGAGAGGACCACGATGTCCTCCGGTGTAATGGAAGCCCGGTCCACTGCGTGTTTGGCGCAGCCGTAAGGCTCAATGAGCACCGCGCTCTCCAGCGCCAGTTCCTCTGGCACGCGGGAAATCTTGGCGTGTTTAGTTTGAATGCGGACATACTCCGCCATGCCGCCACAGTAATCCTTGAAATAACCATACATGCGGTGGGGCTGGCACATCCAGTACTTTCCGTCCCGGCAGAAACGGCACTCGCCGCAGGGAGCGATCTGGTCACAAGTGATGCGTTCGCCGACGACATATTCCTTTACATGAGCGCCCACTGCAACGATCCGGCCGAGAAATTCGTGGCCTGGAATAAAGGGAGGATCTACCCACGGCGGTGTGGTTTCCGTTCCCCAATATTGGGGAGCGCCATGCAGGCACTTCAAATCGCTGGAACAGATGCCGCAGCCCTCTGTCTTGATCAGAATATCGTCGGGACCGCACTCTGGAACAGGCCAGCTTTGCTCCAGACGGTAGTCCGCCGGCCCGTACGCGACCAGAGCTTTCATACGCTTGGGCAAAATGATTTCCATCGTTGTCCACCCTTTCTCCTTTTGCTGTATTATCAGATTAGCAACCGCTCCTTTTATTTACAAGAAAGCAATTCGCTTTTTTGATAGATTTATAAAAAGTAACAATACAAATTTAGATAAAAAATTAAATAGCATACAATAGCAAATAATATTTAATATAACAGATATATTGCAGATAATTGAGAAATAAATACATGTCAATTTTCTATATAGATATTGATTTTATAAAATAATATGGTATTCTTAATATAAGATTTGTACTGTGGATTTGCAGAAAGTTGTGCTGATATTCCTGTGTGGGACTTCAAGAAGCGGGAGGACGGTCCGATGCCTTTTAAGTATCAGATACTGGCCGCTGAACTCCAGGCGGAGATTACCAAGGGGACCTTTTCCGACAAGCTGCCAACAGAGATGGAGCTTGCCGATATTTACCGTGTAAGCCGTCAGACGGTGCGTCAAGCGCTGGAGCAGCTTGTGGAGCGAGGGCTCATTGAGAAGCGTCAGGGCTCTGGCTCCCAGGTGCTCAAGCGGGCACGCACGCGTGGTGAGGACCGCATCGCGATTGTGACCTCCTATGTAAATGACTACATTTTCCCATCTGTCCTTCAGGACATCCAGGCCATACTTACCGCTGAGGGCTACTCCACCCTTATTTTCTCCACGCAGAATAAGGTTACCAGAGAGCGCAGTATTCTTCAGGACCTGCTCCACCAGCCAGTGGGCGGGCTGATTGTTGAGGGCTCCAAGACGGCGCTGCCCAGCCCCAACATGGACCTGTATGAAAAGCTGGACCGGGCTGGTATTCCGGTGGTTTTTCTCCATGGCACATACCGTGCTCTGCCTGGGGCCCTGTGTGTTTCTGACGATAACTATGGCGGCGGTTACCTCCTCGCCCGGCACTTAATCGGAAAAGGGCATACGAAAATCGCTGGTATTTTTAAGTCGGACGACATCCAGGGACACCAGCGCTACCTGGGGTTTTTGAGTGCTATGCGGGATGCCGGCCTGTCCATTCCCGACGAGCGGGTCTACTGGTATACGACGGAAGAGCGGCGCTACTTACTGGACTATGGCCATACCGATTTATTGGAACATTTCCGCCAATTCTACCTCCGAGACTGTACGGCTGTGATCTGCTACAACGACGAAATTGCGGACCGGCTCATCCGCTATCTCCTGAGCCTGGGACTCAGGGTGCCGGGAGATGTGGCAGTGGTCAGCTTTGATAACAGCTATTACAGCGATCTCTGCCCGGTACGCATTACTTCTCTGGCTCATCAGGTCGGAAAACTGGGCGGCATTGCCGCCCGGCTGCTGTTAGACCATATCGAGGGAAGGACGTGCCAGTCCCAGTCTATTTCCTGGCGGTTGATCCAAAAGGAGAGCGGCTGAGCGCGAGTTCCCTGTGTCTGGTGACAAAAAGAAAAGGAGCCGAATGGCTCCTTCAGATGAAGCGTCGTGAGTGGAGTGGCGATTTTCATAGAACGACGGCCTGCTGCTTTAGAGAAAAAAGACATCGGTTGATGCCTTGAAGCGTGACATTAAAGCAAAAAAAGACTGAAACCAAAAGGTTTCAGTCTTTTTTGGTGGAGACAACAGAACTCGAATCTGTGACCTCTCGCGTGTGAGGCGAGCGCTCTACCGGCTGAGCTATGCCTCCATATGGGGAACGGCGAAAAAAGGTGGTGACCCGGACGGGAATCGAACCCGTGTTACCGCCGTGAAAGGGCGGTGTCTTAGCCGCTTGACCACCGGGCCGTTTTTATATGGAAAACGGACGGTGGTCCGTCTTTTTCTGGTAGCGGCACCTGGATTTGAACCGGGGACAACTCGGGTATGAACCGAGTGCTCTAGCCAACTGAGCTATGCCGCCATACGGGCCCCTCAAACAGGGCAAGAGCTAGTATACCCGATTTGCCCGGGTTTGTCAACCATGAATCGCAGAAAAAGCGGAAAATTTCAGTCGATCTTGTAGCCCACCCCCCAGACCGTCTTGATGAACCGGGGGTTGCGGCTGGGCTCGTGCATCTTCTCCCGCAGGCGGCGGATGTGGACCATGACGGTGTTGTTCCGGTCCAGGTACTTCTCCCCCCACACGGTCTCGAACAGCCGCTCGGCGGAGATGACCTGCCCCCGGTTCTCGCAGAGCATCCACAGGATATCAAACTCGATGGGGGTCAGGCTCAGGGGCTCGTCGTAGAGCAGGCACTCGTGGGTGCTGCGGTTGATGACCAGGCCGTTGAAGTCGATGACGTCGGAGGAGGGGGCGCGGTCGTCGCTGTTGTAGCGGGTGTACCGCCGCAGCTGGGCCTTCACCCGGGCCACCAGCTCCAGGGGGTTGAAGGGCTTGGTGATATAGTCGTCCGCGCCGATGGTGAGGCCGGTGATCTTGTCCATATCCTCGGTCTTGGCGGTGAGCATGATGACCGGGAAGTGGTGGTCCTTGCGGATCTCGCTGCACAGGGTGAAGCCGGAGATGTCGGGGAGCATCACGTCCAGGATGGCCAGGTCCAGCGCCTGGGTGCGCACGCACTCCAGCGCGTCCGCGCCGTTCAGGCAGGAGAACACCGTGAACCCCTCGCTCTTGAGATAGACCTGTACCAGGTCCGCGATCTCGGGCTCATCATCCACCACCAGAATGTTTGCCTCCATGGGCTACCGCCTCCCTTTTGCCTGATTATAGCGAAAGGGAGGCAGTCAAGTCAAGAATTCCGGCCCAAAGGTAAGAAAACCTTTAGAAAATCCACCGCAGGACGGCGGAGACCACAAAGGCGATGACGGCGGGCATGAAGTTCTCCCAGCGCACCGGCTTTTCAAAGAGAGCCTTGATGAGCAGGATGATGCCGAGGACGGTGAGGGCCCAAGGGAGCAGCCCCAGGATGATGAGGAAGGGTACGCTGAGGATGGAGAGGATGACAGCAGCCACAACGATAACGGCCACCAGAACGAGGGCCAGAGTGATCATAGAGAACGACCTCCTTTGATGTTGCCCCTATGGTACCACGGCCCGGTTAAAGCCGCCTTAAAGGGGAGATTAAAATTCCGTGAAAAATGTCCGGCGGCAAGAGAGCGCCCCGGGCCTCAACGGGGCCCGGGGCGGGAGAGGTACGTATTTTATTTGAAGTAGGCCGCGCCGCTCTCAAAGAGGGGCTGGTATTTCTCGCCGGGGATGTTCTTGGCCACATACCGGCCATAGCGCTCCGAGTGGCCCATCTTGCCGAACACCCGGCCGTCGGGGGAGAAGAGGCCCTCCACACAGGCGTCCGACCCGTTGGGATTGACGTCGATGTGCATGTCGGGCTGGCGGGTGAAGGGGCTGACGTACTGGGTGGCCACCTGCCCGGCGGCGATGAGGTCCCGCAGCAGGGCGGGGGGACAGACGAAGCGGCCCTCCCCGTGGGAGATGGGGATGGTGTGCAGGTCCCCCACGTTGGATTTCAGCATCCAGGGGGAGTGGACGCTGGCCACCCGGGTGGTGACATACCGGCTCTGGTGGCGGCCGATGTGGTTGTAGGTCAGGGTGGGACAGCCCTCGTCCATGGGGCGGATGGCGCCGAAGGGCACCAGGCCAAGCTTGATGAGGGCCTGGAAGCCGTTGCAGATGCCCAGCATCAGCCCGTCCCGGTTCTGGAGCAGGTCGTGGGTGGCGTCGGTGAGGGCGGGATTGCGGAAGAAGGAGCAGATGAACTTGGCCGAGCCGTCGGGCTCGTCGCCGCCGGAGAAGCCGCCGGGGAGAATGACCATCTGGGCCCGGCCGATGGCCTCCACCAGGGCCTGGGCCGACTCCCGCAGGGCCCCGGGGGTGAGATTGCGCACCACCACGATCTCCGGGGAGATGCCGGCCCGGAGGCAGGCGGCGGCGGTATCGTACTCGCAGTTGGTGCCGGGGAACACCGGGATGACCGCCCGGGGGGTGCCCTTTTCGCCGGTAAAGACGGCGGGGGAGCGGCCGGGGCAGGAGATGGCCTCCACCCGGGGCCAGCGGTCGTCCCAGTCGGCCTCGGTGGCGGTGGGGTAGACCTGGTCCAGGGGGGCCTCCCAGTAGGAGAGGAGCTCATTGAGGGAGAGGGAGGCGCGGGTGCCCAGGGTGACCCCCCGGTCGCCGGGCACCGTGCGGCCCACCGGGATGGCGCCGGGCACCTCCCCGTCCGCCTCGAAGAGGATCTCCCCGCACCGGGGGGCGAAGAAGTCCTCCACGTCGTACCCCTTGTCCAGGGCGAAGCCCACCGCGTTGCCCATGACCATGTTCAGCACCGCCTGGGCCATGCCGCCGGAGCCCAGGGCCCAGGCCGACCGGACCGCCCCTTGTTGACAGAGGGCGTGAAATTCCTCCCAGGCCCGGCGGATGCCGGCGAAGTCCCCTTGGGGGACCGGCCAGAGGTACACGCCGCTGCCCGGGCCCTTGAACTCGGGGGAGAGGACCTCCCGGGCCCGGGCGGGGGCAATGGCGAAGGACACCAGGGTGGGGGGCACGTCCAGGTCCAGGAAGGAGCCGGACATGGAGTCCTTGCCGCCGATGGCGGCGCACCCCAGGCCCAGCTGGGCGTCCAGCGCCCCCAGCAGGGCGGCGAAGGGCTTGCCCCACCGCGCGGGGTCCTCCCGCAGCTTCTCAAAGAACTCCTGGAAGGAGAGGTAGACCTTGGCGGGGTCGCACCCGGCGGCCACCAGCTTGGCCACCGACTCCACCACCGCCCCGGCGGCCCCCCGGTAGGGGTCGGCGGACATGGCCTCCGGGTCAAAGCCCCAGCTCATCACCGAGCAGGCGTCGGTCTCGTGGCCGGGGCCCACGGGCAGCAGGGCAGCCATGACCTGGGCGGGGGTGCGCTGCTGGGCGCCCCCGTAGGGGGCGAGCACCGTGGCCGCGCCGATGGAGGAGTCAAACCGCTCCATGAGCCCCCGCTGGGAGCAGAGGTTCAGCTCCTGGGCCAGGGCGCGCAGGCGGCGCAGAGGGGCGGAGGCGGCGGGGCCCTGGTCGCTCCGGCGGCGCTTCGGGGCGGCGGGGGCCGGGCGGGGGACCCGGACGGCGGCGTGCTTCACCGCGCCGTTGGTGTTGAGGAAGGAACGGGCCAGGTCGCAGATGACCTCCCCCCGCCAGCGCAGGACCATGCGGGGGGACTCGGTGACCACCGCCACCGGGTAGGCCTCCAGGTTTTCCCGCTCCGCCGCGGCCAGGAAGGCGTCCGCGTCCCCGGGGGCGACCACCACGGCCATGCGCTCCTGGGACTCGGAGATGGCCAGCTCCGTGCCGTCCAGGCCGTCGTACTTCTTGCGCACCGCGTCCAGGTCCACCTCCAGCCCGTCGGAGAGCTCCCCGATGGCCACGCACACCCCGCCGGCGCCGAAGTCGTTGCACCGCTTGATGAGCCGGGTGACCGACCCGTCCCGGAACAGGCGCTGGAGCTTGCGCTCCTCGGGGGCGTTGCCCTTCTGCACCTCGCTGGCCATGGTGTCCAGGCTGGTGAGGTCGTGGCTCTTGGAGGAGCCGGTGGCCCCGCCGATGCCGTCCCGCCCGGTGCGCCCGCCCAGGAGGATGACCACGTCCCCGGGGGCGGGGACCTCCCGCCGGACGTGGGAGGCTGGGGCGGCCCCCACCACCGCCCCCAGCTCCAGGTGCTTGGCCACATAGCCGGGGTGGTAGATCTCGTGGACCAGGCCGGTGGCCAGGCCGATCTGGTTGCCGTAGGAGGAGTAGCCCGCGGCGGCGGTCTGGGCGATCTTCCGCTGGGGCAGCTTGCCGGGGAGGGTGCCCTCCAGCGGGGCACGGGGGTCGCCGCAGCCGGTGATGCGCATAGCCTGGTAGACGTAGGACCGGCCGGAGAGGGGGTCCCGGATGGCCCCGCCGATGCAGGTGGCCGCGCCGCCGAAGGGCTCGATCTCAGTGGGGTGGTTGTGGGTCTCGTTCTTGAACATCAGGAGCCAGTCCTGCTCCTCTCCGTCCACGTTGGCGGTCATGCGGATGGAGCAGGCGTTGATCTCGTCGCTCTCGTCCAGCTCCGGCAGCAGCCCCCGCTTCTTGAGCACCTTGGCGCCGATGGTGGCCAGGTCCATCAGGGTCTGGGGCCGCGCCGCGGCTTTCTCCGGGCCGTAGACCTCCTCCCGGGCGGCAAGATACCGGCCATAGGCGGCCTCCACCGCCGGGTCGGCCAGCTCCACGGTGTCGAGGTGGGTGGAGAAGGTGGTGTGGCGGCAGTGGTCGGACCAGTAGGTGTCCACCACCCGCAGTTCAGTGAGGGTGGGCTCACGGCGCTCCTCGTCCCGGAAGTAGGCCTGAAGGAAGGCGAGGTCGGCCAGGTCCATGGCCAGACCGTACTGCCCCTGCAGGGCGGCGAGGCCGCTTTCATCCAGGGCGGTGAAGCCCTCCAGCACGGGCACGGCGGGGGGGACGGGGGCCTGGAGGGCCAGGGTGGCGGGCTTGTCCAGCGGGGCCTCCCGGCTCTCCACCGGGTTGATGAGGTAGTCCCGGATGCGCGCCAGGTCGTCCCCGCTCAGCTCTCCGGAGAGGGCGTACACCGTGGCGGCGGCCACCGCCGGCCGCTCCCCGCCGGTCATCAGCTGGATGCACTGGGCGGCCGAGTCGGAGCGCTGGTCGAACTGGCCGGGCAGGGCCTCCACCGCCAGCAGCGTCCAGCCCGCGCCCAGCTGGGGCAGGCGCTCCTCGTACAGCCGGTCCACCTGGGGCTCGGAGAGGATGGAGAGCCGGGCCCGGGACCAGGCCCGGGCGTCCAGCCCCTCGGCGTCGTACCGGCGGAAGAGCCGCAGGGCAGTCAGGGCCCGGACCCCCAGGCGGTCCCGCAGCTCGGCCAGCAGGGCCTGGGCCTCCCCGTCAAAGCCGGGCTTTTTCTCGACAAAACAGCGAAATACCATGGACAGATTCCCCCAACACACAAAGGTTTGTTTTTCTATCTCTCAGGCCCGCCCGCCCCAAAGGGCGGACGGGCCGTGGATTCAGAAGGTCCAGCCGTCAAAGCCGGAAAAGATGTTTTGGGCCGTGGGCGTCAGGCCGGCAAGCTGCCCCCAGTGGGTGAGCACCGACCAGTTCTTGAAGCAAAGGGGCACCAGGGGGGCCGCCTCGGCCAGGCGGGCGTAGAGGGCGGAGGCGGCATCCTTCCGCCCATCCCCGGAGGCGGCGCGGAAGGCGGCGAGCAGGGTCTCGGTCTCCTCGTCCTCCCAGCGGCCGTAGTTGAGGGCCCCGGAGCGGGAGAGGAGGGGGGAGAGGTCAAAGTCGGCGGTGAGCCGCACCTCCCCCAGGTAGAGGTCAAAGTCCCCGGCGGCCAGGGCGGCGGTGTAGTCCTCCCAGGTCAGCTCCTGGAGGTCCACGGTGATGCCGGAGCGCTCCAGCCCCTGGGCCAGGTGCCGGGCGATGGACACCTTGGCGGCGTTCTCGGTGTTCACCAGGAAGGTGAGGGAGAGGGTGCGGCGGCCCTGGGTGCGCACCCCGTCGGTCAATGTCCAGCCCACCTGGTCCAGCCCCTCCTCCATGGACTGGTAGGAGAAGGCCAGGAAGTCGGCCAGGTCCTGGTCGTAGAGGGGGGAGGCGGGGGAGGCCGGAAGGGCGGCCTCCTGGGCGTGGCGGGAGAGGAGGGAGACCACCACCGAGGCGCGGTCAAAGCCGTAGCTCAGGGCCCGGCGCACCGCCTGGTCGGCGCAGGGGCCGCTGTCGGTGTTGAAGGCCAGGTAGAGCAGCACGGAGGTGGCGTAGTCCCAGGTCTCCAGGCTGCCGGAGAAGCCCAGGGAGTTGGTGCCCGTCAGGTCGGTGGAGACCAGGGAGATGTCCTGGGCGTCAAAGGCGTAGATGAGGTCGTCGGTCTGCCGGATGGAGCGCAGAGGGATCTCCTCCGGGGCGGAGGAGCCAGACGGAAGGGGGGAGATGCGGCGCAGCAGCCAGTCCTCCCCGTCCTGCGCGAAGGCGTAGTCCCCGGTGCCCAGGGGGGGCAGGCCCTCCCCGGCGGAGCGGACCACGGGGATGTCCAGCAGGGCGGGCAGGGCCCCGTTGGGGGCGCGGAGGGTGACCTCCACCTCGGTGTCCGACCGGACAGAGACCGACTGCACATCCGTCAGCCGCTGGGCGTAGAGGGAGCCCTCCCCCATGGCCAGGGTGAGGGAGCTGGCCACGTCCTGGGCGGTGAGGGGACTGCCGTCGGAGAAGGTGTCCTCCGCCAGGGTGAAGGTCCAGGTGAGGCCGTCCTCGCTGACGGTGTAGGACGCACAGAGCTGGTTCTGGGGGGTGAAGGTCCCGTCCAGGGAAAAGAGTCCCTCGTACACCAGGGGGGCCAGAAGCAGGTTGGTGCGGTTGGTCCCCGTGATGGGGTGGAAGCTATCCGACGGGTAGCAGGCCAGGGCAAAGACCGCCGGCACCGGCGCCGGTGTGGGGCTGGGGGTGGGCTCCAGCGTGGGGGTGGGCTCGGCGGCCTGGGGCGTGCAGGCGGAGAGGAGGAGCGCCAGCCCCAGCAGCAGGGGGAGCAGAGAGCGCCCGGTAAGTACCTTCCTCATGGGGTGAGCAGGATGAGAGCGGCCTGGCTGCCCCGGACGCCGCGGGTCACCCGGTGGGACCAGTACTTGTCCGGCAGGCACGCGGTGCAGTCGGGGGAAACGGCGATGTGCTCCGGAGAGAGCCCGGCCCGCTCCAGCCGCCGGGCGTTGAGCCCCTTCAAGTCCACGTGGAACTTGCCGGTGGGCAGCACCTCGATGTAGGGCAAGGCGGCGGAGCCCATGGCCTCGGTCATGGCGTTGGGCACGTCCTCATGGGTCTCAAAGCAGCACTTGGAGATGCCGGGGCCGATGGCGGCCCGAATGTCGGCCGGGTCACAGCCGTAGCAGTCCCGCAGCTTCTCCGCTGCCCGCTCCACGATGCCCAGGGCGGTGCCCCGCCACCCGGCATGGACCGCCCCCACCGCCCGGCGGACCGGGTCGTAGAGCAGGATGGGCAGGCAGTCGGCGGAAAAGACCACCAGGGCCAGGCCGGGTACGTCGGTCACCAGGCCGTCGGCGTCGTAGGGCACCGGCCGGTCCAGGCCATAGCCCGCGTCGGCGCTGGTGCAGGGGCGCACCGTGTCGCCGTGGACCTGGCTGGAGAACACCATGGCGCCCGCATCCGCCCCCAGGGCGGCGCAGAAGCGGCGGAAGTTCTCCCGCACATGGGCGGGGTCGTCGTCCCGGTTGGGGGCCAGGTTGAGGGAGGCGTAGACCCCCTCGCTGACCCCGCCCAGCCGGGTGGAGAAGCCGTGGGCCACGCCGGGGCCCAGGCCGGGCACCCAGCCGAAGGGAATGCCGTTGACGGTTGTCTCGGAAAAATTCATAGGCGCTCCTTTTCGTTTCGGCAGAAAAGCAGACCACGCGCCGGGGCAGGCCCAGCCCGGCCCGCACGACAGGCAACGGCGGACCAAGGCCGGAACATCGTCTTTCGTACTTGCGGGCCGGCAGGGCCGGCGCGGCGCGCGGTGTTTATTTACAGGTCGGGGTGGTACTCCTTACAGGTGCACTTCTTCCACTTCAGGCCGCTGCCGCAGGGGCAGGGGTCGTTGCGGCCCACCTTGACCACTTTCTTGACGGGCTGCTTCTTCACGGTCTGGTCGCTGCCGCCGGAGGTGCCGGTGACCTTGGCCACCCGCTCCCGCTTCACCTCGGTCTTGGGCTGGATGCGGGCCAGGAACAGGCGGCGGATGGTCTCCTCTTGGATGGCGGCGATCATGTTCTCAAACATCTCGTAGCCCTCCCGCTTATAGGCCACCAGCGGGTCGCTCTGGCCATAGGCCCGCAGGCCGATGCCGCGGCGCAGCTCGGTCATGTTGTCCAGGTGGTCCATCCAGAACTCGTCCACTACCCGGAGCATGATGACCCGCTCCAGCTCCCGCATGAGGGGGGAGCCCAGCTCCTGCTCCTTGCGCTGGTAGACCTCGTCGGCCTTGGCCTGGATGAGGGAGACCAGCTCGTCGGCGGTGTAGCGGGAGAGCTCCTCGTCGGTGAGCTTCAGGTCGTCGGGCGCGAGGAACAGGCCCCGGAAGGGGGCGGTGGCCTCCCGGAAGGACTCGGCGGTCATGTGCTTCTGCTCCCCCATGTGGCCGTGGATGGCCGAGGAGATGTCGTGGGAGAGCATGGTCTGGATGCTGCCCTGGAGGTCCTCCCCGTCCAGCACCTGGCGGCGCTGCTTGTAGATGACCTCCCGCTGGGTGTTCATCACGTCGTCGTACTCCAGCACCGACTTGCGCTGCTGGAAGTTCTTGGACTCCACCCGCTTCTGGGCCGACTCGATGGCGTTGGAGAGCATCTTCTGCTCGATGGGGGTGTCCTCGTCCACGCCCAGGGACTCCATCATGCCCATGATGCGCTCGGAGCCGAACAGGCGCATGATGTCATCCTCCAGGGAGAGGAAGAAGCGGGTCTCGCCCGGGTCCCCCTGGCGGCCGGCGCGGCCCCGGAGCTGGTTGTCGATGCGGCGGGACTCGTGCCGCTCGGTGCCCAGGATAAAGAGGCCCCCTGCGGCCCGGACCTGGTCGGCCTCGGCCTGGATGTCCTGCTTGTACTTGGCCTCCGCCTCGGCGAACATCTTCCGGGCGTTCAGGATCTCCTCGTCGTCGGTCTCGGCAAAGCCGGTGGCCTCGGCGATGAGCTCGTCGGAGAGGCCGGCTTTGCGCAGATCGGCCTTGGCCAGGAACTCCGCGTTGCCGCCCAGCATGATGTCGGTGCCGCGGCCGGCCATGTTGGTGGCCACGGTGACCGCTCCCAGCTTGCCGGCCTGGGCGACGATCTCGGCCTCCTTCTCGTGGTGCTTGGCGTTGAGCACGCTGTGCTTCACGCCCACCTTGGAGAGCATCTTGGAGAGCAGCTCTGACTTCTCGATGGAGATGGTGCCCACCAGCACGGGCTGGCCCTTGGCGTGGCACTCCTGGATCTGGCGGATGATGGCCCGGTACTTGCCCGCCTCGTTCTTGTAGACCACGTCGGGGTGGTCGATGCGGGCCAGGGGCTTGTTGGTGGGGATCTCCACAATGTCCAGGGAGTAGATGGTGCCGAACTCCTCCTCCTCGGTCATGGCGGTACCGGTCATACCGGACAGCTTATGATACAGGCGGAAGTAGTTCTGGAAGGTGATGGTGGCCAGGGTCTTGGACTCCCGGGCCACGGTGACCCCCTCCTTGGCCTCGATGGCCTGGTGGAGACCCTCGTTGTAGCGGCGGCCGTACATGAGGCGGCCGGTGAACTCATCCACGATGATGACCTCGCCGTCCTTCACCACATAGTCGATGTCCCGCTTCATCAGGCCCCGGGCCTTGATGGCCTGGTTGATGTGGTGGGACAGGGTGGTGTTCTCCGGGTCGGCCAGGTTCTCGATCTGGAACTGCTGCTCGGCCTTGGCAATGCCCCGGGCGGGGAGGGTGACGGTGCGGGCCTTCTCATCCACGATGTAGTCAGCGTCCACATCCGGGTCCTCTTCCTCCTTGGTGTCCACCTTGGCCACCCGCTGGCCCTTCAGCCGGGCCACGAAGGCGTCCACCACGGTGTACAGCTGGGTGGACTTGTCCCCCTGGCCGGAGATGATGAGGGGGGTACGGGCCTCGTCGATGAGGATGGAGTCCACCTCGTCCACGATGGCGAAGGAGTGGCCCCGCTGCACCATCTCGGTGGCGTAGATGCACATATTATCCCGCAGGTAGTCGAAGCCGAACTCGTTGTTGGTGCCGTAGGTGATGTCGGCGGCATAGGAGGCCTTGCGGTCCTTGGGGGCCACGTCGTGGATCACCAGGCCCACGGTGAGGCCCATGAAGCGGTAGACCTTGCCCATCCACTCGGAGTCACGCTTGGCCAGGTAGTCGTTGACGGTGACGATGTGGACGCCCTCCCCGGCCAGGGCGTTGAGGTAGGCGGGCAGGGTGGCCACCAGGGTCTTACCTTCGCCGGTCTTCATTTCGGCGATACGGCCCTGATGCAGGATGATGCCGCCGATGAGCTGCACCCGGTAGGGCTTCATGCCCAGCACGCGCCAGGCCGCCTCCCGGCAGGCGGCAAAGGCCTCGGGCAGGATGTCGTCCAGGGTCTCGCCATTCTGGAGCCGCTCTTTGAATTCAGGGGTCTTTGCCTTGAGCTGCTCATCGGTGAGCTTGGAGTATTCCTCGTCCAGGGCCTCGATCTTGTCCACGATGGGTTTGATGGCCTTGAGCTCCTTGGCGGAGCTGGTGCCGAACAGCTTTTTCAACAGTCCCATGTGTCTGATTCACCTTTCTGATCTCCACCGCGCATGGCGCGGCTATTTACATTGATTCAGTTTCCTAGTATAGCATAACCCCCGAAAAGATAAAAGGATAAATTGTGAACAAACTTGCTTTGCCTGCTTTTTTCAGTTTCTGATCGAGGCGCGAGACGGTCGAAAAAGGCACTTATGCCTTTTCGACCGTCTCAGCGGCCCCGGTTTTGCCGTAGTCCTCCATCACCTTCCGGCCCCATTTCAGGGGGTCCTCCCCCTTCTTGAGCCGCAGGGCCAGATAGGGCTTCTCCCCGGCGGAGAAGAGCAGCCGCCCCTTGTAGTGCTCCAGGGCGCACAGGGCGCTCACCCGCTTCAGGTCAAAGCCGTCCAGGTAGAATTGCAGGCCGCCCCCCTGCTGGCGGATCTGGATCACCCCGTTCTCGGCGGCGGAGGCACGCAGCAGAGCCACCGAGATCAGGTTGTTCACCGTCCGGGGCGGGTCGCCGTAGCGGTCGATCAGCTCGTCGGTCACGTCGTCGGCGTCGGCCTCGGTGCGGATGGCGGCGATCCGCCGGTACAGGTCCATCCGCTCCTCCGGGGAGGGGACGTACCGGTCGGGGATGGAGGCCGCCACACTGAGATCGGCGGCGCACTCGGTGCGCTTGGGGATGGGCTCCCCCCGCTCCTCCAGCACCGCCTCCTCCAGCAGCCGCAGGTACATATCGTAGCCCACGCTGAGCATGAAGCCGGACTGCTCCGGGCCCAGGATGTTGCCCGCGCCCCGGATCTCCAGGTCCCGCATGGCGATCTTGAAGCCGGAGCCGAACTCGGCAAACTCCCGGATGGCCCCCAGCCGTTTGGAGGCCACCTCGGTAAGCACCTTCCCCTGCCGGTAGGTGAGATAGGCGAAGGCCCGGCGGGTGGACCGGCCCACCCGGCCTCTGATTTGGTGGAGCTGGGCCAGACCCATCTTGTCCGCGTCCTCAATGATGAGGGTGTTGGCGTTGGCGATGTCGATGCCGGTCTCGATGATGGTGGTACACACCAGCACATCCACCTCGCCCTCGCTCATGCGGGTCATGACCTCGTTGAGCTCCTCCTGGCTCATCTTGCCGTGGGCCACCGCCACCTCCACGTCCTCCCCCAGCATCTCCTTGATGCGGGCGGCGGTGCGGGTGATGGTGTCCACCCGGTTGTGGAGGTAGTACACCTGGCCGCCCCGCTCCAGCTCCCGGCGGGCGGCGTCCATCAGTACCCCCCAGTCGTGCTCCAGCACATAGGTCTGCACCGGCTGGCGGTCCATGGGGGGCTCCTCCAGGGTGGACATATCCCGGATACCCGAGAGAGCCATGTTCAGCGTGCGGGGAATGGGGGTGGCCGACAGGGTAAGCACGTCCACCTGCTTGGACAGCTCCTTGAGCCGCTCCTTGTGCTGGACGCCGAAGCGCTGCTCCTCGTCAATGACCAGCAGCCCCAGGTCCTTAAAGGTCACGTCCTTCTGGAAGAGCCGGTGGGTGCCGATCAAAAGGTCGATCTGCCCCGCCGCCAGCCGCCGCAGGGTCTCCTTCATCTGGGCGCTGGTGCGGAACCGGCTTACCACGTCGATCTCCACCGGATATTTGGCAAAGCGCTGCTTGGCCGACAGATAGTGCTGCCGGGCCAGCACGGTGGTGGGTACCAGAATGGCGGCCTGTTTGCCGTCCAGCACGCACTTCATGATGGCCCGGAAGGCCACCTCGGTCTTGCCGTAGCCCACGTCGCCGCACAGCAGCCGGTCCATGGGCCGGGCGGTCTCCATGTCCCGCTTGATCTCGGCGATGCACCGCAGCTGATCGTCGGTTTCGGCGTACTCGAACTGCTCCTCAAATTCGTGCATCCACTCGGAGTCGGGGGAGAAGGCGAAGCCGGGCTGCCGCTGCCGCTGGGCGTACAGCTGGATCAGCCCCTTGGCCAGGTCCTTCACCGCCTTCTTGGCCTTGGACTTGGCCCGCTCCCAGTCGCCCCCGCCCAGCTTGGACAGCTTGCGCTTCTCGTTGGCGTCCTCGCCGCCGCCGATATACTTGCTCACCAGGTCCAGCTGGGTGGCGGGGACGTACAGAATGTCGGTGCCGGCATAGGCAATCTTTACATAGTCCTTCTCAATGCCGTCCACCACTTTCTTGGTCATCTCCACAAACCGGCCCACACCGTGGTGCTCGTGGACCACCAGGTCCCCGGGGGACAGGTCGGCATAGGATTTCAGCTTCTGCCGGTTGGTGGCGGGCTTGCTCCGGCGCTTTTTCCCCAGGGCGGACTGGCCCTCGGTGAGCACCGCCAGCCGTCCCACCGGGTACTCCATACCGGCGGTGACGCCCCCCACGGCAATGACCGCCTTGCCGTAGCCGGGCAGCTCATGAAGCTCGAAGTCCACGGCGGTGGTCATTTTCTGCTCCCGCAGCAGGGCCTGGAGGTTGAGGGCCCGCTGCTGGCTGCTCACCAGCACCACCGTGCGGAACCCCTCGGACACATAATGGGCCAGGTCGGAGACGGCGGTCTCCAGGCTGGCGCCGTAGGAGGGCAGCTGCTTGGCCAGCAGGTTGAGCACCGTCCTGGGCCGCCGGGGGTAGGTAGAGGCGGCGAAGGCGTCCAGGTAGCACACCGGCCACTCCTCCAGCACCTGCCACAGCTCCTCGGGGGTGCGGGCCAGATCGGCCAGATCGCCGGCCAGCTCTCCCCGCTCCATCAGGGACTTGGCGTCCTCCCCCAGCTGCCACAGGTAGTTCTTCCCCCGCTCGGCCACCCGGCCGCTCTCGCTGAAGAGCACCACCCCGTCCTCCGGCAGGTAGTCCGCCGCCGTGGCCATCTGGGGGTAAATGAGGCTTAGATACCGGTCCAGGGCCGGGAAGGAGGTGCCTGCGGCCAGCCGCTCCCGATCCTCCTCCAGGGTCTGGAGCAGCTTGTCGGCCCCCTTCCGCTTTTTTGTCCGGGCCATCAGCTTGTCCAGGCCCTCCAGCAGCCCCGCCCAGCCGCCGGGGGTAAACTGAGGCAGCACCTCGGCGGCGGGCAAAATCTCCGCCTCGCTGATGTTCTGGATGCGCCGCTGGGTGTCCGGGTCGAAGAAGCCCATGGCGTCGATCTCGTCCCCGAAGAACTCCACCCGCACCGGCTTTGGATGGGCGGGGGAAAAGAAGTCCAGAATACCCCCCCGGAGGGCAAACTGGCCCACGCCCTCCACCTGCTGGCACCGGGCATATCCGGCGGCGGTGAGGGTTTCGGTAAGCTCGTTCAGGTCGTGGGCCTCCCCCATCCGCACCACCTGGGCCGCCTGGGTCAGCAGGGTTTTGGGAATGGTGCGCTGGAGGAGGGACTCCACCGTACACACCAGCAGGGGGCACTCCCCCGCCGCCAGCGCCCTCAGAACGGACAGCCGCCGGTGCTCATACTGCCGGGACACCACGGCGGCGTTGTGGAAGGTGAACTCCCGGGCGGACAGGGTTGCCACCTTCTCCCCGGAGAGGGCGGCCAGGTCCTTCTCCATCCGCTGGGCCTCCCCCTCGTCGGCACACACCACCACCACCGGCCGCTCCAGCTCCTGATGAAGCCCGGCGGCAAAGTGGGCCCGGTGGACCGCCGACAATCCGGAGAAGGCCACGGGGCAGGCCCCGTTGTCGATGGCCGCTGTCAGCGCGCGGTATTCCGGGATGTCATTGAGGGCGGAAAGCAGCTGTTTCATGGTTCACCTCCATAAAATAGAAAAAATTGGAAGTTATGGGCGCATTATGTCCCGGGAAATGGGCCCGGGGGCGGGTGCCCCCGGCCGCTTCGTATTCCCCGGTCACTGCCGAGTACAACGGCTGGTTGGGGACGCCGGCCCCTACGGGTGAAGCAGGGAACTCGGCCTCACAGACAGATTTTCATCTGCCGCTCCCGATAAACCACACCGTCAAATTCATACTGGATGGGCTTAACAAAACGGAACCCCAGCTTTTGATACATCTCATAAGCTGTGGTATTTTCCAGCTCCACATGGATGTAGAGCTCCCCCACCTTCATCTCTTCTCTCATAAAGTCCAGGAAGCGGAGCACTGCCTCTTTACCCAGTCCTTGTCCCTGATACTGTGCGCCGATCATAAACCGGCTCATGCACCAGCCCGGAATTTCGGGGTCATAATCAAACAGGACAAAGCCCACCATGGTATCGTCGCAATAAACGGCCCGGGTATACAGGCCCTCTTCAAACCGGGCCTCCACCAAAGAGCGGGCGTTATCCGCCACAAAGCCGATCTGGTCCTCTCTCACCTTCAGACAGATGCAGTCCATGTAATTACTTTGATTAATTTTACGAAAAGTAATCATATTTCCCTCAGCCATTAAACTTGTTCATGGCCTTGTCGGGGCCCTCGGCGATGAGGCACTCCACCGCCTTGGCGGCCTTCTCGATGGCGGCGGTGATGGTTTTCAGGTCCTCCCCCACGAACTTGGAGAGCACCCAGTCGGCCATGTCGTAATCGGGATGGGGCTTCTCCCCCACCCCCACCTTCACCCGGGGGAACTGGTCGGTGCCCAGGTGCTGGATGATGTTTTTCAGGCCGTTATGCCCCCCGGCGGAGCCTCCCTTGCGGATACGCAGCTTGCCGATGGGCAGGGACACGTCGTCGGAGATAACCAGCACATGGTCGGCGGGGATCTTGTAGAACCGGGCGGCCTCCCCCACCGCCTCGCCGGACAGGTTCATATAGGTGACCGGCTTCATGAGCAGCGCCTTGGCGCCCCCCAGCTCCACCGTGTTGGTGAGGGCACGGTACTTCAATTTCTGCACCGGCACCCGCTGCTCCTCGGCGATATGGTCGATGGTGAGAAAGCCCACGTTGTGCCGGGTGTTCTCGTACTTGTCCCCGGGGTTGCCCAGGCCCACCACCAGCCACTCCACCCCGGAGGCTCGATTTCTGTTGAAAAACATAATGGCTCCTTGAGACAGGCAAAGGCGGGGGCAAGCCCCCGCCCTACCTGATGGTATGGTCAGATTTTAATTACACAAACAGCTTGGAAACGGAGACTTCCTCGTAGATGCGCTCAATGGCCTCGGCAAACATATGGGCCACGGACAGATACTTGATCTTGTCGCAGGTCACGCCCTGCTTGGCGGGCACGGTGTCCAGGAAGTACAGCTCCTTGATCACGCTCTTCTCGATGCGCTCCACAGCGGGGCCGGAGAGCACGCCGTGGCTGGCGCAGGCGATGACGTCCACCGCACCGCCCAGCTCCACCAGGGCCTGGGCCGCGCCGCACAGGGAGCCGGCGGTGTCCACCATGTCGTCAAAGAGGATCACCTTCTTGCCCTGCACGTCGCCGATGATGTTCATGACCTCGGAGGAATTGGCCTTCTGGCGGCGCTTGTCCACGATGGCCAGGCCCATGCCCAGCTTCTGGGCGAAGGCCCGGGCCCGGGCCACGGAGCCCACGTCGGGGGAGACCACGATCATCTCGTCCTCCTTGCCATTAAAGCGGTCGTGGAGGTAGTTGGTGAAGATAGGGTTGCCCAGCAGGTTATCCACAGGGATGTCGAAGAAGCCCTGGATCTGGTTGGCGTGCAGGTCCAGGGTGAGCACCCGGTCGGCGCCGGCGCGGGTGATCAGGTTGGCCACCAGCTTGGCGGAGATGGGATCGCGGGGCTTGGTCTTGCGGTCCTGACGGGCGTAGCCGAAGTAGGGCATCACAGCGGTGATCCGGCCGGCGGAGGCCCGCTTCAGGGCATCGATCATAATGAGCAGTTCCATCAGGTTGTCGTTGACCGGAGAGCTGGTGGACTGGACCACGAACACGTCGGAGCCGCGGACGGTCTCATAGATGGAGACAAAGTTTTCTCCGTCGGAGAAGGCGCCCACTTCGGCGTTGCCCAGCTCCATCCCCATCTCCTTGCAGATGGCCTCGGCCAGGGGGCGGTTGGAAGTGCCGGAAAAGATCTTGATGTCCTTACCGTGTGCGATCATTGTTTCAAACATCCTCTCACAAAATTAGTGTTCTCTGTCTTTGTTGCAGATGGTTCTGATTTTATGTCCCAACAGCGGGACGGGTTCACTTTCTTCTGCTCTGGCGGGCGGCCCACTGCTTCTTCACCGTCTGGCGGGGCCGGGCAATGGCCAGGGAGTCGGCGGGCACGTCGTCAGTAATGGTGGAGCCGGCGGCGGTGTAGGCCCCGTCCCCCACCTTGACGGGGGCCACCAGATTGGTGTTGCAGCCGATGAAGGCGTCGTCCCCGATGGTGGTGCGGTACTTGCCCACCCCGTCATAGTTGACGGTGACGGTACCGCAGCCCAGATCCACCCGGCATCCAATGTCGGCGTCCCCCACATAGGTGAGATGGGATACCTTGGTATCCTCTCCAACCGAGGCGTTCTTCAGCGTCACAAAGTCGCCCACCTTCACGTTGGCCCCCACATGGCAGTTGGGGCGGATGTAGGCAAAGGGTCCGATTCTGGCGCCGGCGTCCACGGTACTCTCGTTGAGCTGGGAGGCATTGACCGTCACGTTGTCGCCCACGGTGCAGTCCCGGATCATGGTGTTGGGGCCCAGCTCGCAGCCTGCGCCGATCACCGTGTCTCCCCGCAGGATGGTGCCGGGCAGGATGACCGTGCCTTCCCCCACCCGGACCCGGGGTCCGGCATAGCAGGTGTTGGGGTCCATAATACGCACGCCGCTTTCCAGCAGGCGGTAGGCGCCGTAGTTGCGGGCGGTAAGCTCGGCCTCCACCCGGCCCTGGGGGCCGCTCTTGAGGACGGCGGCGCTCTGATACCAGATGCTGCGGCCGCCCAGCTTGTCGGCGTTTTCCTTCAAAGCCTCGTCCAGGCCGCTGCCGTCGGCCAGGGCCTGGGCCAGCAGGGCCGCGTCGATGCGGCACACGCCGGTATCCTTATTATCCAGGGGTCCGGCGGCGCTGTCGTCCACCAGCTGACGGGCGCTCTGCCAGGAGAGCAGCACCGGCCGGGTCAGAATGAGCACCTTGCCCTCCAGCTTGCCCAGAAAGGCCATCAGCTGGTCCAGGGCGTCCTCGGTGCCGCCGGTCACAAATTCCGTGCCCGCCGGGAAGCAGGTCTCCGCCTTTTCCCGGTCGTCGCTGTGGCACACCACAAAAAACTGTTTCACGCCGGCACTCTCCAGCGCCTCCGCCAGCCAGCGGGCCGCCGGATCAAAGAGCAGCTCCTCCAGCATGGGAGACACGCCGGTCCCCTCCCGGGGCAGGAACACTACCGCTCCAGTCGCGCTCATACCTGAGATCACCTCAAAAAAACAATGGATTTGCCTGTTGGCCCTCCGGACAGGCTGCCGCAGGGCATATTCTAAGGACATTATAGCAAAGCAACCGGAAAAATGCACCGGGATTTTGAAAAAATCCCGTCTTTTTTTCCAACTTGGGCCCCTTGCACAAGGAAGGGGCGGTCTTTACCGTTTCTTTACCGCGTTTCCACCGAAGGCGGGCCGGGGCAGACAGGCCGTCCGGTACAGGGCCGTCCGTCGCCACACCCCCAGCACCTCCGCCGTGGCGCACAGCTTGTCGGCCAGGCACACCGCCGCCGCCGTCCGGCTGCGGGGAGCGCTGCGGGCCATGGGCCACATATGGGCCAGGATGCTGTTCTCCTCCTCCCGGCTCAGCTCCCCGCACAGGGCCCGGGCGTTGCGCTCGGCCGCCAGCGGGTGGGCAAAGCACTGTTTATAGGAGGGCAGGCTCCGGGGGTCGTAGAGATACAGGTCGTGGAGCAGCCCCGCCCGGGCCGCCGCCCGGCCGTCCCGTCCCCACCGCCGGGCCAGGCGGAAGGCCACATAGGACACGAACAGGCTGTGCTCAAAGCAGGACACCCCCGGATGGTGACGGATGTCCTTCATGGCCTGGACCTGGGGCGAGGCCAGCAGCTCCCCCACGCAGTCCAGATAGGCCGCCCAGTGTTCTTCCCGCACCGTCTCATCCCTCCCTTTCCGGTGTTGTTCCTCCTTATTATATCCCCCCTGTCCCCCGCCTGCAACCCCGGACTGCCGTTGGGCCTCTGGTACAAACTGGATACCCGCCGTTCGCCGCCGCTTCCACACTTTCCACAGTTGATTTTTAGAAATAGCGGGGGTATAATGAAACGAAGGGTTTATTAGGGGAGAAATCGAAATCATCTGGAGGTCATTCACAATGAAAGAAGTCTACGTAGTCAATTGCTGCCGCACCGCCGTCGGCTCCTTCGGGGGCAGCCTGAAGGACACCCCCGCCACTGATCTGGGCGCTGTTGTTGTCAAGGAGGCTCTGAACCGCTCCGGCCTGAAGCCCGAGCAGGTGGACGAGCTGATGTTCGGCTGCATCCTCACCGCCGCCCAGGGCCAGAACCCCGCCCGTCAGGTGGGTGTGAAGGCCGGCCTGCCCTACTCCGTGCCCGCTTACACCGTGGGTATGGTGTGCGGCTCCGGCATGAAGAGCGTCATTGAGGGCGCCCGCGCCATCCTGGCCGGCGACGCCGACGTGATCGTGGCCGGCGGCACCGAGAATATGTCCGCCGCTCCCTACGCTCTGCCCGCCGAGCGCTGGGGCGCCCGCATGGGCGACAAGAAGGTCGTCGACACCATGATCAAGGACGGCCTGTGGGACGCTTACAACAACTACCACATGGGCACCACTGCTGAAAACATCTGCGACGTGTGGGGGATCACCCGCCGGGAACTGGACGAGTTCGCCGCCTCCTCCCAGCAGAAGGCCTGCGCCGCCATTGAGTCCGGCCGCTTCAACGACGAGATCGTGCCAGTGATGGTGAAAAAGAAGAAGGAAATGGTGGAGTTCAAGGAGGACGAGTACCCCAAGGCTGGTACCACCGCCGACAGCATCGCCAAGCTGAGAGGGGCCTTCCCCGTGGGGCCAGAGGGAGTGGAGGACGAGGTGATCCATACCTTCCAGCCGACCCAGATCCATGAGGCCGAAACCAAAAAGCACGTCCAGCGGGTCACCGCCGCCAACGCCTCCGGCCTGAACGACGGAGCCGCCGCCATCATTGTGGCCTCCGGAGAGGCAGTGCAGAAGTACGGCTTGAAGCCTATGGCCAAGCTGACCGGCTGGGGCCAGGGCGGTGTGGATCCCAAGATTATGGGTGTGGGCCCAGTGCCCGCCTGCCGCAACGCCATGGCCAAGGCCGGCGTGACCATCGACGACATCGATCTCATCGAGGCCAACGAGGCCTTTGCGGCCCAGTCCGTGGCCGTGGCCCGTGAACTGGGCTTCGACATGAGCAAGGTCAACGTCAACGGCGGCGCCATCGCCATCGGCCACCCCATCGGCTGCTCCGGTGCCCGCATTATTGTCACTCTGCTCCACGAGATGCTCAAGCGGCCCGAGGCCAAGCGGGGTATGGCCACCCTGTGCATCGGCGGCGGCATGGGGGTTGCCACAGTCTTCGAGGTCTGCTGACGGAGACAGCCTGACAGATGAATATCTTGGTTTGCGTCCACGCCCTGAAGGGCGAGAGCGGCAATGTCCCCTTTCGTTCCAGTGCGTTGGACGGTGCGATACAGACGGCAGAGCGGATACCTGACCTGCGGATTACCGCTGTGGCTATGGAGGACTTTGACGGAGCGGAACTGCTCCGATCCAGCATGGCCCTGGCGGCGGACAAGGCCCTTTTGCTCCAGGGTCATGGCCCCAGCCCCTACGACTGCGTGGGGCTGGGGGCCATGCTGGCAGAGGCAGTGCGGACGGCGGAAGGGGAGCCTGATCCGGTAGACGCTGTGTTCTGCGGTGACAGCGATCTGGGCCAGGATGGCCTGGGCCCGGCGCTGGCCGGCTACCTGGGCTGGCCTCAGGTGACCGGCGTCAGTAAGGTTGAAGCAGACGGAGCAGGACTCAAGGTCTGGAGAAACTGGGAGGGTGAATGTGCCCTGCTTCAGGTTGAGACGCCCTGCGTACTCTCCTTTCTCCCATCAGAAGATCCGGCCAGCTATCCGCAACTCTCCCGTCTGATGGCAGCTAACCAGGCGGAACTCCCCAGTCGGAAGATACAGACTGCCTCCGACCTCCGGCAGTCCCTG
>DWXO01000016.1 GCA_019119165.1 Candidatus Flavonifractor intestinigallinarum
CTCTGCCGGAGGAGCTCCAGGAGGAGTACGCCCATCCGGAGGACGAGGCCCTCTTCACCGATTTTGACCAGATGGATGAGGTCCACCAGGCGGCGGTATTCGCCCTGTCCGCCACCGGCGTGTCCACCGGCAAGCCCGACGGCTCCTTTGGCCGGACTGACCCCATCCAGCGGTGCGACGGCACGGTGCTGCTGATGCGAACCCTGGACGTGGTGGACCGGGCCCTCACCGGCGATGAGATGACCATTACCCTGTACAGCGTGGACAGCGAAAACGGTCAGACCCTGTCCAGCGAGCAGTATGTGACCGAGGTGGGGGCCTATCTGTACGGCCTGCTGGAGGACGCCCCCCAATATTACGTCTTTGACGGCTTCAGCAGCGGCTCCACCGTCACCTCCGCCTGTACCGCCTACTACGCCCAGTACCGGCCCATGACTCAGGCAGAGCGTGAGGAAGCCGACTTCTGGGACAAGGTGGACCAGGGGCTGGCCAGCGCGGACGACTACTGGACCCAGCCCTTCTGGCTGACCATGCAGGGCGAGAACGAAGCCAAGCACAACCTGCTCTTCGGCTCCACGGAGAAGCGCCGCTTTGACAGCCAGGCCGAGGCTCAGGCCGCTATGACCACCATTACGGTGCCCATCTGGACGCTGTCCAACGGGGTGAAGAAGGCCTCCACCGCCACCCTCCAGGTCCACTCTGCCATTGCAGACGATGTGAAGGCCATCTTTACGGAGATCTACAACGACCCGGAGCAGTTCCCCATCAACGGTACCAGCAGCTTCCGCTATGTGGAGGGCACCACCGGCGAGCACAACTGCGGCACCGCCATCGACCTGAACGCCAACGAGAACTACCAGATCCGGGACGGACAGGTTCTGGTGGGCAGCTGCTGGGAGCCGGGGACCAACCCCTACTCCATCGCCCCGGACAGCTCGGTGGTCCGCATCTTTGAGGCCCACGGCTGGAGCTGGGGCGGCGACGCCTGGGCCTGGGACAGCGATGACTCCGAAGGCTACCACGACTATATGCACTTCTCCTACATGGGCGGCTGAGCCGTCAAGGCGCAAAAAAGGAACCGCTGCTGTTGCAGCGGTTCCTTTTTCTGTGGGTTTGGTTTGCTCCGGTGCCTGTTACACAGGCTCGGCCACCACCTCGGCCTTGATGAGGTTGGTGGTGCCGGACTTGCCCAGAGGCACGCCAGCGGTGATGACCACGGTCTCGCCGGGCTTCACAATGCCCTCCTTGCGGGCCACGTCCACGGCCATGGAGAACATCCGGTCGGTGGAATCCACCTCGCCGGACAGCAGAGGCCTCACACCCCAGGAGATGGCCAGCTGACGGCGGGTAGACTCGTTCTGACACAGGGCCACGATGGGGCAGGCGGGACGGAAACGGGAGATCACCTTGGCGGTGTAGCCGGACTTGGTGGCCGCCAGGATGGCGGTGGCGTTCAGGTCCATGGCGGTCAGGCAGCAGGAGTGGGTGATGGCGTCGTTGATGCCGCCGATCTCAGGCAGCAGGTTGCGCTCCCGGAAGCGGTTCCAGTAGCGGATGGAGTCCTCTGCGGAGGTGACCACGTCCACCATGGTCTGGAGGGCCTCCACAGGGTACTTGCCGGAGGCGGTCTCGCCGGAGAGCATCACGCAGGAGGTACCGTCGAACACGGCGTTGGCCACGTCGGACACCTCGGCACGGGTGGGGCGGGGATTGCGGATCATGGAGTCCAGCATCTGGGTGGCGGTGATAACGGGCTTGCCCTGCCGGATGGTGGCCTTGATCATTCTCTTCTGGAGGATGGGCACCTCGTGGGCGGGGATCTCCACGCCCAGGTCGCCGCGGGCCACCATGACGCCGTCAGCGGCCTCGAGGATGGCCTCCAGGTTGTCCACGCCCTCACGGTTCTCGATCTTGGCGATGATGCGGATGTTCTCGCCGCCCTCATGCTTGTTCAGCTCAGCCCGGATGTCCTCCACGTCGCTGGCCTTCCGGACGAAGGAGGCGGCGATGAAGTCGAAGTCGTTCTCGGCGGCAAACTTCAGGTCGTCCTTATCCTTCTCGGTGAGGGAGGGGAGCATGATGCTCACGTCGGGAATGTTGATGGACTTGTTATTGGACAGGGGACCGCCGTTCTCCACGGTGCAGTGGATGTTGTGGCCTTCCACCTTCTCCACCAGCAGCTCGATCAGACCGTCATCCACCAGGATACGGCAGCCGGGGCCCACTTCTTCATGCAGATTCAGATAAGTGACGGACACCTGCTTCTCGCTGCCCTCCACCTCATCGGTGCTCAGGATAAACTCCTGACCCTTCTCCAGGGTCACGGGGCCGTTCACAAAGGACTTGATGCGGATCTCAGGGCCCTTGGTATCCAGAATGGTGGCCACAGGGCGGCCCAGGGTGTCCCGGACGGACTTCAGCATGGTCAGCCGGGCCAGCTGCTCGGCGTGGCTGCCGTGAGAGAAGTTGAAGCGGGCGGCGTCCATACCGGCCAGAATCAGCTGGCGGATGGTCTCCTCATTGTCCACAGCGGGACCCAGGGTGCAGATAATTTTTGTCTTTCTCATTTCCTACCTCCATATAGGTATGCAAATATGACTCTTAAAAAATCCGGGACTATCATACACCAATCTTTCCATTTTGCATAGAGGTAATTTTCATTTTAACCAACTTTCGGCGTTTTCTATCAGGAGTATTTACAGGTGATACGCATTAAGCATAAAAATAGGCTGTCCCTTAACTCAGGAACAGCCTTTTTTTCCATTATTTTGTGTTCGCTTACCCTTTTAGCGGTTTCTTAAGCTATACTGATCGGTTTCTCTTTCCCGGAGACACCCGCAGGGCGGCCAGGCAGAGGAGCACTCCCAGGCAGCCCGAGGCGATGCAGGCCGCCAGCATCAGGTTGACGCCCCCCAGGTCCAGGGTCCAGCCCGCCAGCACACCTCCCATCATACCGCCCAGGCCGTTGGAGGCCACCATCATCACAGTCTGGCCCCGCACCCGGTCGGCGGCAGGCACCGACTCGTTGACGAAGTACACCGAAGCCGGGGTGAACAGGCCGTAGCCCAGCACCTGGATGGGTTGGACCGCCAACACCCCCAGGCAGTTGAAGGTACACAGCAGCAGCACGCCCTTCAGGGTGCCGAACACCATGCTCATCAGCAGCAGCTTTCCGCTGCCCAGCCGCCGCAGCAGTTTCTGGAAAAAGAAAGCGGTGGGAAGCTCGGAGGCCCCCATGAGGAAGAGGGCGATGCCCAGGTCGGAGTCGGTACCCCCCCGGCTGTTGACAATGTTCACCAGGAAGTTGGACAGGGGCATGATGCCGGTGAGGCCCAGGAACACCCCCGCCAGCATGAGGGTAAACCGGGGATTGCTCCGCAGCAGGGAAAGGGCGGACTGGGGCCTGGGGCCCTCCTCCCCCGCCGGTCCTCCCTTGCCCCGGTAGGCCGGGTAGGTGACCACCAGCAAAATCTCCAGCACCACCAGGGCCAGATGGGTGAGCAGGGTACTCTCCATACCCAGCCGTCCCGCCTGGAAGCCCAGCACCACGCACACCACCGCATAGGCCAGGGAGCCGATGCCCCGGCCCAGGCTGTAGCGGATGGGCATCCCCTCGTTGATAAACTGCACCGCCATGGCGTCCATCAGCGGATAGGAGGACACCTCCAGGCCGCCGATGACCACCCACACCAGGGTAGTCTCCCACAGGTCCATACCGGGGGAGAGCCAGTACCAGGCCCCCGCCGCCACCGAGATGAGCAGGGAGATGCCCACGATATATTTCAGGGGAATGCGGGGGTGCCGGTCGGCAAAGCCTCCCAGCAGGGGCTGGAACACGATGCCCGCCAGGCAGCGCACCGCTGTCATCAGCCCCGCCTCGCTGTTGGAGAAGCCCCGCTCCAGCAGCAGGGCGGTCTGGTAGGCCACAATGGCGGCAAACATGGCCCAAAAGCCCGCCTGCATGGCGATATAGTGATAGTCCAGCCGCCGCAGGGAGGGCCTGCGCTCAGTCAATTCCACTTGGTTCACTCCGTTCCCTCAAAGGCAAACATATTCTCCAGGCCGGTGGAGCTGGCGGCATACATGGTCATCACCAGATCCGGCTCCAGCCCCTCAATGGTCTCCAGCAGATCCCCCTGGTAATAGCGCAGGTCGATGGTGGTCAGCTCCGAGCAGGACAGGGCCAGGAAAGGGGCCAGGGCGCAGGAGAAGGACTCCCGCAGCAGCACGATCTTGGGCCCGTTGGGGTTGTTGTGGTTGGTCACGGTGGCCATGCCGTAGTCGCCGCCGGAATAGTAGGTGTAGGGGTTGCCGTTGAACCAGTCCATCTTCTCCACCCGCTCGGGGAAGCACACCGACTGGTTGAAGGGGCCGGTGCGTTCAAAGCCGCCGTCGGTGCTGGCATAGGTGAGGTGAGTCTCAAATTTGGGGGTATAGATGGTGAAATCGTCCACCCCGGCGTAGAGGGACCCCACCCGCTTGCCCTGGCTGCCCAGGAAAAAGTCCTCCAGCACGGTGGTGGACCAGTTGGCGGGATCGGTGAGGTAGGATCGGGTGACAAACCCGTAGTTGTGATCCAGCAGCTGGGCCAGGTTCTGCCAGGCAAAGAAGGCGGCCTCCGGCTTCCAGTGGTGGTCGGTGTTGAAGAACCAGCCGGAATAGATGCCGTTGCTCTCAAAGAGAGGCCGCAGGTCGAAATAGCTGGTGCCCCACCGGTCCAGCTCCTTCAGAAAGGCGTCGGCGGTGGAATTGCCGTTCTCCGCCATGCCCACGGGCAGCAGGTCCTGCCCCCGCTGGATTTTCTGGGGGGCCATGACGAAGAGGTAGGGGATGTCCAGGTCGTCCAGGTCCCGGGCAAATTGGGCGGTGGCGGCGGCGTTGGCCTCCACGCTCTCCGCCGGCTGGGCGGTGCTGTCCGGCTTGACGAAGTTCAACGCCCCGGTGGACAGCTTGACCACGGTGTTCTCATCCACCGCGTCCTCCACCATCCTCCGGCCGGTGAGGCGCTGGATGCCGCCGTAGAGCTGGATGAACAGGTGGTCCCGGTCCAGGTCCTGGTTGACGGCGGTCTCCGCCTGGGCCAGGAAGGCGGTCACATCCTTGTCCCGGGCAAAGGTCTTGAGCAGGGCCTCAAAGCTGCCCTCCCGCCCCAAAAAGGAGGTGAGCAGCAGCACAAAGCCCCCCGCCATCAGCAGCAGGATCAGACCGGCGGTTATGGTATTGCGTCGTTTCATTGGGCCGCTCCTTGTCAGAAGTTGAAGTAGATAAAGGGATTATAGGTGCCCTTGACGATAAAGCTGGCCGACACCAGGAACACCCCGGCGATGAGCAGGGCGTAGCCCACGTCCAGCGCCAGGCAGCTGTGCTTGTCCGCCCAGGCCCGCACCTTGGGGGCCACCGGCGCGGCAAAGACCACGGCGGCCAGCAGAGGCAGCCAACACTCGGTGAGATAGAGCACCGTCAGCCCGTCCCCCAGCCCGGCGCCGAAGCCGAACATGGCCTGAAAATATTGCAGGGCCAGACCGATGGTCTCCGAGCGGAACACCACACAGGTGAGGAGAAAGACCATCACCGGATAGAGGCACCGGAAGAACTTGGGCCAGCCCCGGCCCAGGCCGCCGTACTTCTCCAGCATGAGCAGGAGGAAGTTGAGCATTCCCCAGGTCAGATAGGTCCAGTTGGCCCCGTGCCAGATGCCGGTACACAGCCACACCATAAAGATGTTGCGGATCAGCCTGGCCCGGCCCTCCACCCGGCTGCCCCCCAGGGGGATATACACATAGTCCCGGAACCAGGTGGCCAGGGAGATATGCCACCGCCGCCACAGGTCGGCCAGGGAGTTGGCCACGAAGGGATAGTTGAAGTTCTCCAGGAAGTGGAAGCCGAACATCCGGCCCAGGCCGATGGCCATGTCGGAGTAGCCGGAGAAGTCGTTGTACAGCTGGAGGATGTAGGCCACCGCTCCCAGCCAGGCAAAGGAGGTGGTCAGCCCGTCCCCCGCCATGCCGTAGGCCCGGTCGGCAATAATGGCCAGTTGGTTGGACAGCAGCACCTTCTTGCCCAGGCCCACCACGAACCGGGCGCACCCGGCGGAGAAATCCTCCCAGTTCTCCTTCCGGTGGTCGATCTGGTGGGCCACCGTCTCATACTTGACGATGGGCCCGGCGATGAGCTGGGGGAAGAAGGAGATGTACAGTCCCACCTTCAGAGGGGAGCGCTGCACCTGCCCCCGGTCCCGGTGGACGTCCAGCACATAGCTGAGGGCCTGGAAGGTGAAGAAGGAGATGCCGATGGGCAGCTCAATCACCGGGATCACAAAGTGGGCCCCCAGGCCATTTAGAATACTCAGGGTAAACATCAGGTACTTAAATACGAACAGAATACCCAAATTGGCCAGCACGACCAGGAGAATGGGGGCGCGGCAGGATCTGCCCCGCCGCTTGTTGTGGTCCACCCACAGGCCGAAACAGTAGTTGGCCAGGATGGAGCCGATCATCACCAGCACGAACCAGGGCTCCCCCCAGGCGTAAAAGCCCAGGGAGGCCAGCAGCAGAAACACGTTCTGTCCCTGCCGGAATTTCCGCAGGGGTCCGTAGTAGATCAGCAGCACCAGGGGCAGGAACAGAAAGAGAAACACGGAACTGGAAAAGAGCACTCAGTTGCCTCCTTTATGTCAGGTAGCGCCCCACCAGGGGGATCTTGGAGATGAGCCAGGCCACGGCGAAGGAGCACAGGAACACCGCCGCCGTCAGGGCGGGCACCGCCAGCACCGGCGGGAAGGACAGCACGGTGATGTGCAGCCGGTCCAGCACAATGAGGAAAAAGACGTGGACCAGATACACCCCGAAGGACACCTGCGCCACCGAGCTCATCCGCTGGCGGCGGGAGCGCTCCTCACTGACCCCCAGCACATAGCGGAAGAACACAAAGACCGCCACACTCATCAGGGCGATGTTGGGGCTGTCGTAGTTGTAGAGGGTCTGGACAAGGGTCCCCCGCTGCTGGGACAGCCAGGCGGTGCCCCCCACGGTGACCACCGCTCCCAGGATGCCCAGCAGATAGATGAGATACTCCGCCGCCCGGTTGAGGGTGTAGGTTTTCAGGTAGTAGCCCAGCACATAGTAGCCCACATAGCCCAGCACCAGATGGAGGTTCAGGTTGTTCACCCACAGACGCACCGTCTCATTGGGCCACAGCCGCAGCAGGGTGGGCAGCAGGTTGGCAAACACAAAGCACAGCAGGAAGAACCAGTGGAAGTCCGCCCGGCCGGCCCCCCGCACAAAGGCCCGGAGGATGGGGGTGATGAGGTACAGGCCCACGATCATATACAAAAACCACAGGTGGAAGTGGGTCTTACCCTGGAACACCTGCCACAGGGCCGCTTTGGCGCTCTCCCAGCTCAGCCCCGCCGCCGACACCTGGGTCACCAGGGCATAGGCCGTCCCCCACACCACCAGGGCCACCAGCATCCGCAGGATGTGGCCGAAAAACAGCTTGGAGGAGGAGAGGCTGTGCTTGGGGTCCAGCAGGAACATCCCTGACAGCATAATAAAGACGGGCACACACCAGTGGGTCAGCCCATCGTAGGCGTTCAGCACATGAAATTCCGCCGAGCCCACCGGTACATTGCCCAGCTGGGAGCCGGCCAGGTGGACTATAATGACCGCCAGCATGGCCACCGCCCGCAGCAGGTCGGCATAGGCCAGGCGGCCTCCCGTCGCAGTCTTGCTCATATCCTTATCCCTTCTCGGGGACGATCTCGATCCAGTAGCCGTCCGGGTCCTCGATGAAATAGATCCCCATAGCCGGATTCTCAAAGCACACGCAGCCCATAGCCTTGTGGCGCTCCAGCAGCTCATCAAAGCGGTCGGTGACAAAGGCCAGGTGGAACTCCTGCTCCCCCAGGTCGTAGGGCTCTTTCCGGTCCCGCAGCCAGGTCAGCTCCAGCCGGAAGCCGGTCTCGCCATCTCCCAGGTAGACCAGCTTGAAGGAGCCGTCGTCGGCGTTCTTTTCCGCCACCGGCGTCAGCTCCAGAGCCTCACGGTAAAAGTCCAGGGACCGGTCCAGGTCCAGGACGTTGAAATTGAAATGATCAAATCGCAGCATATGGTTTCTCCTTTGAATGGGACCCCGAACTCAATGGTCCTGGTTTGCCTTTTTGTCGATGAATTCGGGCCGCAGTTTACTATAAACGATTTTTTGCTCGCTGTACAGCCCATAATAGCCGGACAGCATATAGGACACCGCCAGACACACCGCGAACAGGCACAGGCTCTGGCCGGTAAACATCCCCAGGCTGTCCCCGGCAAAGAGCTCCAGGGAGAGCAGCAGGGAGGTGATGGGGCAGTTGGTAACGCCGCAGAACACGCACACCATGCCCAGTCCCGCCCCGAAGGAGGGATGGAGTCCCAGGAAGGGGGCCACGGTGCAGCCGAAGGTGGCGCCGGTAAAGAACACCGGCACGATCTCGCCGCCCTTAAACCCTGCCCCTAGGGTAATGGTGGTAAAGAGCATTTTAAAGAAGAACGCCTCCGGCCGGGCCTCTCCCCCGATGGCGGCGTGGATGATCGCCTCTCCCGCTCCGTTGTAGTCGTAAGTACCAGGGTCCCAGATCCAGATCACGTAGGTCAGGGCAATGACCAGGGCGCCTCCCACCGCAGCCCGCACCAGATGGTTGGGCAGGAATTTGTCGTAAATCTTGGGGGCGGCGTGCATCAGCCGGCAGAAGAAAATGGACAGCAGGGCAAAGAGGATGCCCATACCGATGACCTGCAGCAGGGTGACGGCGCTCAGGTTGGGGATGCCCTCCAGGGTAAAGGCGGTGGGAGGCACACCGAAATGCTGGGCCACCCACAGGCCGATGATGGAGGAGAGAATACAGGGCACGATGGCGGCATAATAGAGCACCCCCACGCTGGTGACCTCCATAGAAAACATGGCGGCAGTCAGAGGGGTGCCGAAGAGGGCGGAAAAAGCCGCCGACATTCCGCACATGGTGATGATACGGCTGTCCTTGTCATCCAGACGCATCCACCGGCCTACTTTGGAGGAGATAGATCCGCCAATCTGGAGGATGGCTCCCTCCCGGCCGGAGGAACCACCCACCAAATGGGTGATAACGGTGGACACAAAGACCAGGGGGGCGGTACGCAGCCGGAGGGGCTGGTTTTCCCGCACCGCCGCCAGCACGAAGTTGGTGCCCCGGTCCCCCTCCATGCCGCACACCCGGTAGAGCAGCACAATCGCCAGACCGCCCACCGGCAGCAGCCAGATCAGCCAGGGATTGGCATGGCGCAGGTCTGTGACCGAGGAAAAGGCATAGTAAAAGGCGGTGGCCACCCCGCCGCACAGCAGGCCGCTGATCCCCGCGAAGATCAGCCATTTTACAAAGGCGGCCGGATGCTCCAGCCAGGCCGGTACCTTCTTTGTCTCCATCTCTTTCACACTCCATCGGTCCCCGGCACAGGGGGCCTTGCTCTTTCTGGGGCTGAGGAACTATCCTATCCCCAGGTACGACACACGTGATTATTATAACATGGATACCAACTTTTTTCCGCAATCTTATGGATTTTTTTCAGCGGTGTGTTATACTGGTTCCATGATCAATATATTTAAGGAGGAATTTATTTTGTCATCCATATGGCCTCAACTATTTCTTCAGGTCATACTCATTGCCATCAACGCCTACTTTGCTGCCACTGAGATCGCAGTAATCTCATTAAACGAGGCACTTATCCGCAAGCAGGCCGAAGGCGGCGACCGCAAGGCAGCCAAGCTGCTCCGGATCGTAGAGATGCCCACCCGGTTTCTCTCCACCATCCAGATCGGCATCACCCTGGCCGGTTTCCTGGGGTCTGCCTTTGCCGCCGGCAATCTGGCCGGACCCCTTACCCAGTGGGCGGTATCCACGTTCGCGCTGACCGGGCCTGTGGTGGCCACGGTTCATACCCTGTCTGTGATCGTGGTCACTGTGATCCTCTCCTTCTTTACGCTGGTCTTTGGCGAACTGGTGCCCAAACGGGTGGCCATGAAAAAGAGCGAAGCGGTGGCCCGTTTTTCCTGCGGTGTGGTCAGTCTGCTGGCCACCGTCATGCGCCCGCTGATCTGGCTGCTTACCATCTCCACCAACGCCGTCCTGTGGCTCTTCCGCATCAATCCCAATGATGAGGATAAGGAGGTATCCGAGGAGGGGCTGCGTATACTTATCGACCTGAGTGAGGAGAAGGGTGCTATTGAGACCGAAGAGAAGGAAATGATCGAAAATATTTTCGAGTTTAACAATATGACCGCCGCCGACGTGATGGTCCACCGCACCGACATGGTCATGCTGTGGGCGGAGGACACCCCGGAGGAGATCGAAAAGACCATTGAGGACTCCGGCCTGTCCCGCTTCCCCGTCTATGAGGAGGACGCCGACGACGTCATCGGCATCCTCTCCACCCGGGAGTGGCTCATCAACGCCCGCAAGCCTCAGCCCAAGCCCCTGCGGGAGCTGCTCCGTCCGGCCTACTTTGTGCCCCAGTCGGTACGCACCGACCTGCTGTTCCGGGATATGCAGAGCAAAAAGGTCCACCTGTCCATTGTGGTGGACGAGTACGGCGGCACCGCCGGACTGGTCACCATGGAGGACCTGCTGGAGGAGATCGTAGGCAACATCTACGACGAGTTCGATCCCCAGGAGGACCTGGAGATCATTCCCCTGGGGGAGGACCGCTGGCGGGTGGCCGGTTCCGCCGAGCTGGAGGAGCTCTTTGAGGCCCTGGGCATGGAGATGCCGGAGGAGGA
>DWXO01000017.1 GCA_019119165.1 Candidatus Flavonifractor intestinigallinarum
AAGTCCGGCAGCTTGTCGAAAATACTTTTTCGACAAGCTGAGGACGCCGCACCTCCGGGCGGCGTCCTTTTTTTACACAGCCAGCATCCACTCCAGGGCCGCCAGCAGTCCGAACCCCGGCAGCCCCAGAAGCCCCAGTACCAGGGCATTGGTCAAATTGACTCCCAGCTGGAGGCCCAGGATGCCCCCGGCCCAGCGCAGGACCCACAGCACTCCCAGCCCCACGCCCGTCCGGGCGGCCAGCCGGCCCAGCCAGCTCAGCGGCTTGCGCAGCACCGCCAGAAGCAGCACCAAAAACAGTCCCCCCGCCACCCAGGGCAGGGCGTTGAGCAGCGGTTCCACCGCCGCCACCTCCTTTCTGTGTGCCAGAACCTTGGCGGCGGGGCGGACCCCTCTTATCCGGTGCGGACGGTCTGCCCGCCCTCCAGCTCCTTGACCTGCCGCAGCAGGTAGGTGTATCGGGACTGGAGGGCGTTGATCTCAAAGACATAGGATTCGATGAGATCCGGGTCACAGGCGTCGTTGAAGCCCTGATAGGCCTGGGCGATGAGAGCCCTGGTCTGGCTCAGCCCCTCCAGCAGGACCCGGCGGGTCCCTTCCCGCTCGCTCTCCCGACGGCGCAGGGTGAAGCGCTTGGCGGCTTCCGGCATACGATCCTCCTCCTTGCTCCGGGCTTTCCGGTTTTATCCTATGTCCAGTTTGGGCAATTATGTCCCGTTCTATACCGGTTTTTTCCTGTATTTCAGCCCGCCATCGGGGCATACTGTTAATGGACCGGACGACTTCTGGTTCTTGCATCTCCTTTTAAGCCGGTGCCGGGTGAGCTCACCCTCTGGCGAAAGGCGAAAGGAGAGGGACCAAAAGAAACCCGATCCTGAAAGGGGCGCGGTGGAAACACCGCGCCCCGGTTTTATGCTATTCGGCCATCAGCACTCGTTAATATTTAGAACTGCTGTCACAGCCGCAAGGCTGCGGGGAAGCATCCGTATTTTCCGTGTCCTGACGCTGTTGTGAGCCACTACAGGCGATGGTAAATTTAGACACCAGCTGCTTCATGATCTGGGCCTGACCAGAAAGCTCCTCACTGGCCGCGGCGCTTTCTTCGGCTGTTGCAGAGTTGCTCTGCACCACAGCGGAAATTTGCTCAACCCCAATCGAAAGCTGATTGATTGCATCGTCCTGCGCTTTGGAATTTTCCGCTACCTGCCTGGCCTGGCTCGCCAGATGTTCAATAATTTCATTTACACGCGCCAGGGACGCCGCCGTTTCATCCGCAATGGTTTTACCATTGTCAACAGCCTTCAATGCTTTGGAGATTAGCTCGCCCGTGTTCTGGGATGCCTCCGCTGTATTCGCCGCCAGTCTGCGAACTTCATCAGCAACCACCGCAAAGCCTTTTCCGGCAGTTCCGGCACGGGCAGCCTCCACTGCCGCATTTAGAGCAAGAATATTGGTCTGGAAAGCAATATCTTCAATGCTCTTAATAATCTTTCCAATTTCCGAAGAAGTCGCGCTGATATTCTGCATGGCGATCAGCATCTGCTGCATCCTGTCTGTACCAAGAGACACTTCTTCCACGGTTTCATTCACACGCATTCCCGTTTGCTCAATTAAGTGTGTGTTCTCGTTTACCTGGTGAGAGATGTCGTTTAAGGTTGCGGCCAATTCCTCCACGCTGGACGCCTGCTCAGTAGAACCCTGGCTCAGTGTCTGGGCCGCGTTGGCAACCTGCTCCGCGCCGTTGGATACTTCAACGGATGCGGTTTGAATTTTACACATAACGTCATTCAGGATGTGGATCAGTTTGTAAACAGAATCCCGAAGCTCGGAATACTGGCCTTCATACTCAGAATCGTTTTTACTGGTAACGTCAAAATGCCCTTCGGCAACGGCTTCCAGCCCCACCCGCAGATCTTCTGTAATAAACATAATGCGCTTCATAACAGCTGTAATTTCCGCTGCAAGGTGTCCAAACTCATCTCTGGAATCATACTCGACCGAGGCATTTTCAAAATCGCCTCGGGCCAGAGCCTGTGCGCCCTCCAACAACTTCTGAGTCGGAACGAGAATATATCGCAGCATCGACAAGGTGAAAATAGCCACAGCCAAAAGCCCAATAATCAGGATGCCGATGACGATCCCTATGGCAACCGTTCTGGCGTTTGTTACTGTGAGTTCTTGCGCTTGCACATCCTGATTGATCTGCTCATTTAACGCAATAATCATATCCGCGGCTTCGTCGAACGTCGGAGCATAAGAATTCAAATAAATGTCATACGCTTGTTCAATGGCGGTTTGATTTCCAAAGTCCGCCGACAATTCCATAATATTTGCATTATACGACGATACGCTTTGCAGCTTTTCTCGAATCTCATCAATGGTTGAGGCATAGTTGGGCTCGATTGCCTTAATTTTGTCCAAAGAAGCATACAGTGCTTCACGATCCGTATTCATACTTGTCTGAACTCTGGCATAATCGTCCTCGTTGCCCGCAATAATGGCATTCAAAAGATAACGTCTGACAGAAATCATATTCCTTCTGGCCAAACCGATTTCCTCAACGACCGGAACAATATTTTCTGAATATTCAACGCTTTTCTTTGTCATCATATTGGTAATGGATATCGAGGAAATACCCAACACGAACATCAGCAGAAAAATAACGCCATAAGATAGAAATAATTTCCATTTTAGCTTTAGATTTTTCATAATCATCTCTCCTTCAATATGAATTTTATGATCGCTGCCTAGAATTCTTTAGGTACCTTAACAGAACAAAATATATAAAGCCGCCTTTTCCCACAGGGAAAACGGCACAGTTATCCTATAGATTTAGTATAAAAAGCAAACGAAATTGATCTGCCTCAGGATGCCAAAAAACGGAGAGAAGCTCTTCTGTCTGATGATACGGCCCGGTTCAGACACCAACAAATTTTCCCATAAAATGATTAAAATTCATTATAAACTAGTACTTAACACTGTTTTCTAAGAAAATACATTCAAATATGAAACCATTTGCTCTCCTTTTATCGACAAGCTTTAACACAAAGTTAAGCAGTAGTCAGAAATATATTTACTAAATAAAAAGCCGCCGTAGGAATCTAGTTCCAGGGCAGCGCGCCACCATCTGCATCAGTTCCTGTTTGTGGATAAAATGCCTGCCATAATACGGCATAATAAATGCTCCCTCCATGATGGACAGTGTTTTATTTCACTGCCGCTCATAGAGGGAGCATATCATTTTGTGGGGGCGCGCTTTTTTGCAATTAGTCCTTGCCCTTTTTCAGGTCGTCGATGATCTTGACGATCTGGATCACCAGGGTGGGCAGGAAGGCCAGGCCCACCATCTCGCCCAGATTCATCAGGCCGAAGGCGGGGGAGACCATAAACAGGCCGGTCAGACCGGGGGTAAAGAGCACCAGAGCCAGCAGCACCACGCCGGCGAAGAAGGCGGCGATGGAGGCCTTGTTGGTGGAGAACTTCAGCCGGAAGATGGACTCAGCGCCCCGGCAGTTGAAGCCGTGGAACAGCCGGGCCAGGGTGAGGGTGGAGAAGGCCATGGTGGAGGCCAGGGCCGCGTCCCCGTTCTGGTAGCCCAGGTAGAAGGCGATCATGGTGACGATGGCGATGAGCAGGCCCTGCCCGCCGATGCGGGAGAGCAGAGGCTTGTTCAGGATGGGCTCCTTGGGATCTCTGGGCTTCTGGTCCAGCAGGCCCTTCCGGGCGGGCTCCATGCCGATGGCGATGGCGGGCAGGGAGTCGGTGAGCAGGTTGATGAACAGCAGATGCACCGGCTGGAAGGGCACCGGCAGCCCCATGAGGGAGGCGTACAGCACGCAGAAGATGCCGGCGGTATTGCCGCTGAGCAGGAACTGGATGGCGTTTTTGATGTTGGTGTACACGCTGCGGCCGTTGACCACCGCCCGGACGATGGTGGCGAAGTTGTCGTCGGCCAGGATCATGGAGGCGGCGTCCTTGGACACCTCGGTGCCGGTAATGCCCATGGCCACGCCGATGTCCGCCTTTTTCAGGGCGGGGGCGTCATTGACGCCGTCGCCTGTCATGGACACGATGTTGCCCCGGCGCTGCCAGGCGTTGACGATGCGGATCTTGTGCTCGGGGGACACCCGGGCATAGACCGAGATCTTGGCCAGCCGCTGGTCCAGGTCGGCGTCGGTCATCTGGTCCAGCTCCAGGCCGGACACCGCCTCATCCCCGTCCTGGAAGATGCCCAGCTGGCGAGCGATGGCGGAGGCGGTCACCTTGTGGTCGCCGGTGATCATGATGGTGCGGATGCCGCCCCGCTTGGCGTCGGCCACCGCCTGGATGGCCTCGGGCCGGGGCGGGTCGATCATGGAGATGAGGCCGATAAAGGTAAACTCGTTCTCGTCCTCCAGGGTGAGGGGCCGGATGGTATCCAGCTCCCGGTAGGCGAAGGCCAGCACCCGCAGGCCCTCCATGGACAGCTCCATGTTGACCCGGGCGATCTTCTCTTTCCGCTCGGGGGTCATTTCCACCTTGCCCTGGCGGGTGAGCAGCCACTTGGACCGGTCCAGCAGCACGTCGATGGCGCCCTTGGTGAAAAGGGTGGGCGTCCCGTCGATGTCGTGGAGGGTACTCATCAGCTTGCGGTCGGAGTCAAAGGCCAGCTCGCCCAGACGGGGATGCTGGGCGCGGTAGGTCTCCTCGTCCACGCCGAACTTCTCGCCCAGCATGACCAGAGCCACCTCGGTGGGGTCGCCGATGGAGGTGCCGGTCTCCTGGTTGTTGGTGGCGTCGCTGGCCAGCAGGGCGGCCTTGAGGAGCAGCCGCTGCACGTCGTTGACCAGCTCCAGATCGTCGCCCTCCAACAGGGAGCCGTCGGCGTACACCTTCTGGGGGGTCATCTTGTTCTGGGTCAGGGTGCCCGTCTTATCCGAGCAGATCACGGACACGCTCCCCAGGCTCTCCACCGCTTTCAGGTCCTTGATGATGGCGTTCTGGCGGGCCATCTTCTGGGTGCCCATGGCCAGCACAATGGTGACGATGGAGCTGAGGGCCTCGGGGATGGCAGCCACCGCCAGGGCCACAGCGAACATGAGGGAGTCCAGCACCCCCATGCCGGTGCGGAAGATGGACAGGGCAAACACCACCGCGCAGATGGCCATGATCACGATGGCCAGCTTGGCGGAGAAGTTGTCCAGGCTCTGCTGCAGGGGAGTCTTGCGCTGCTGGGTCTGGTTCATCAGGGCGGCGATCTTGCCCAGCTCGGTGTTCATGCCGGTGCCGGTGACCAGCACGGTGGCACGGCCGTAGGTCACCAGGGAGCCGGAGAACACCATGTTCTTCTGGTCGCCCAGGGCCACCTGGTCGGCGTCGATCACGTCGGCGGTCTTGTCCACGCCCTCGCTCTCGCCGGTGAGGGAGGACTCATTGACCTTGAGGGAGAAATTCTCCAGCACACGGCCGTCGGCCACCACCATGTCGCCGGCCTCCAGCAGCACGATGTCGCCGGGCACTACGTCGGCGGAGGGGATCTCCACCCGCACGCCTCCCCGCAGTACCTTTGCGGTGGGGGAGGACATGGCCTTCAGGCTCTCCAGTGATTTTTCCGCCTTTAGATACTGGACGGTGCCCAGGATGGCGTTGAGGATGAGCACGGCGAAAATGACGATGGTGCTCTCCACGTTTTCCGACACCGCGGAGATGATGGCCGCGATGATGAGGATGATGACCAGCAGGTCCTTGAACTGCTCGGCAAAGACCTGGATGGCACTTTTCTTTTTCCCTTCGGACAGCTTGTTGGGACCATACTGCTCCCGCCGCCGTCCCGCCTCCTGATCGCTCAGGCCCGACATTCCGGCCTGCTGGGCTTCCAGCGCCTGCTGGGTGGTTTTCCGGTAATAAGCCTCTGTCATACCTTTCATTCCCTTACAGTTTACTTGCGGCGAAGAGCAACAAAAAAAGACCCCTCGCCAACCGCCGGGCGCACCACGGCAGTTGTCGAAAAGTCTTGTTACCCATGGGGTGCATACCGCCAGGTCAAAATGACCGTGGTGTTGACGGTATGACTTTAAACTACTCCCTTTTCAACTGCGGCCATCATAGCACAGTTTGACCGGCAAGTCAATCTCATTTTGATAGGGTGCCCGAATTTTTCCCCGCTATGCCTCCCGGCGTTGACGGCGCATGGCCCATCCGCTATAATTGATGCAGAAGGCACACCGGAAAGGAGCGTCCTTTATGAAAGGAACCGTCGTCAAATTTCTCCTCAAGACCGCCTGGGTTCTGGAGCTGATCATTGCCCTGTTTATTCTGGTGGTCACGGTGGTGCAGATGGTGCTGACGGGAAAGGACTCCCTGGACTATCTGACCCTGGGACAGTTCAGCCTCAACGAATTTTTTGCCAATACCATGAACATTATCGTGGGTCTGGAGTTTGTGAAGATGCTCATTCTCCACACCCCCCAGGCCGTCACCGACGTGCTGCTCTTCGCCATCGCCCGTCAGCTGGTGGTCACCCACTCCAGCTCCATGGACACCCTGCTGGGGGTGGCGGCGGTGGCCCTGATCTTCGTCATCAAGAAATTCCTGCTCAGTCAGGAGGATTCCGTGCCGCCCAAAGATATTTTGTCCAAATTCTCTCAGGAGTTTAAAACCCGGAAAGAGGAGGCGCCTCACCATGAATAGCCTTCATTGGATCTCCGCCGTATTCAGTCCCACCGGCGGCACTGCCGCCCTGGCCAAAGCCATCACCGGCGGCCAGGGACAGGTGGTGGATCTGTCCGTCCCCGCGCCGGTGACGCCGGTGGCGGACAACGCGGTGCTGCTGGCCGCCGCGCCGGTGTTCGGCGGACGTATCCCCGCCGTGGCCCTGGAGCGGCTGGCCGCCCTCAGCGGCAGCGGCCCCGCGGTTGCCGTGGCGGTGTACGGCAACCGGGCCTATGAGGACGCCCTGCTGGAGCTGTCCGACGCCCTGACCGCCGGCGGCTTCCAGGTGGTGGCGGCGGCGGCCTTTGTGGCCCAGCACTCCATCGCCCCCACCATCGCCCAGGGCCGTCCGGACCAGGCCGACCTGGAGGCCGCCGCCGCCTTTGGCCGGGCGGTGCTGGACAAGCTGGCCCTTCCCAACCCCGCCCCGGTGTCCGTACCGGGAAACAAGCCCTACAAGGACTGGAAGGGGGTCCCCTTCCACCCCGCCGCCGGGGAGAGCTGCATCTCCTGCGGCCTGTGCGCCTCCCGCTGTCCCGTGGGGGCCATCCCGGCGGGCAGCCCCAAGGAGACCGGCCCGGAGCGGTGCATTACCTGTATGCGCTGCGTCTCCCTGTGTCCCCGGGGCGCCCGGGCAATCCCCGCCCCCGCGCTCCAGGCCACCACCGCCATGCTGACGGAAAAGGCGGGCGTCCCCCGTCAGCCGGACTATTTCCTGTAACCGTCACACCTCCGACCGCTGAAAGGCCCCTCTGATGCCGCCGCATCAGAGGGGCCTTTTTCACCGGCGCTCAGCCGGCGGAGGCTTTGGTGAAGGTCACGTTGTAGAGGTAGCCGACCCCGTTGCTGGAGTAGCCATCCACATCCCAGTTTTCAAAGGTGATGTACAGGTAGTCGCAGCCCCGGATGTTGGTGTGGACAGATATGGGATCGTCGCCCGACTTGATCTCATAGCTGTCAATCAGGTTTTTGGTGCCGTACTGATCCACCGCATAGATGCACAGCTTTGTGGCCAGCTTCTCCTCCAGCCTGGACTGCCAGGCCACAAGTTCCCCGTTGAGCTCGGTGTACAGACCGTCCAGCTTGATGGTGTTGCCCCATTTATAGCGGTTAAAGGGCATCTGGGTCTCCCCCAGCAGCTTAAACTGGGCATCCTTTCCCGTATATGCCACAGATTCGGACGGCTTGTTGTAGAGCGTCATTTCCTCCGCCCGGACCACCTGGCCCTCGCCGGGCTTGAGGCCGATGTACACGCTCTCGGTCTTGGAGTCCCACTCCACCTCCTTATCGGTGAGCATTCCGGTGAGGGCCCGAACGGGCAGATAGGTGGTACCGGCGTAGATCAGGGGCTCCACCTCATTGCCGTTGACGTCGGTGGGCACCTGCAGCTTGCCGTCCACATAGAGGGAGATACCCCCCATGGAGACGTTGATCTGCCGAAGGGCCGACAGCGCGTGAGCAGGCAGTCCGCTGCCGGCGATGACGGCGGCGACCAGCACGCCCGCGCCAAAACTTCTGATGCTGTTGTGGTTGAACTTTAGTTATACCTCCTTTTCTCCAGGGACTGCACCGACAGGAACAAAAAGAAGGCGATCACTGTCAGGTAATACACGATGGCGCTGAGATCAAAGATCCCGTTGACAAAGGTAGTAAAGCGCTCAAACAGGGACAGCTGGTTCATGATGGCGGGCAGCAGGCCCTCGAAGGCCTGGCTGTTGATCACGAACAGGGCCACCGTCACCGCCGCCAGGGCGAAGGCGATCCAGTAGGCCAGGCTGCCGTTGCCCGTCACATAGCGGATGAGCAGGCCCAGCAGCACATAGATCACCAGCAGGGCGATCACAGAGCCCAGGGCGGTGGCGGAGGCGTACTCCGACAGGCTGACGCTGTAGTAGTTAAGCAAAATCACCGCGATGCCTATGCCGGCGGCCAGGCCCTGGTTGTCGGTGAGGGAGGACAGGAAGGTACCCACGGCAATGAGGGCGGCCCCCAGCACGAAGAAGGCGAAGATGGAGCCGTAGGCGGTGGGCAGATAGACCTCGCCGAACTGGGCGAAAATCAGGGGATAGATGGAGATGATGGCCAGTGGGATGAGATAGAGCACCAGCAGGGCCAGATACTTGCCCAGAATCACCTGTACGGTGGTAATGGGCAGGGAGTAGAGCAGCTGGTCGGTCTTTTGCTTCTTCTCCTCGGCAATGACCCGCATGGTGAGGATGGGCACGATGACCACAAACACCAGGCTGCCGAAGTTGAGGACGTACTCGAAGTTGCTGATGGCGGCCTGGATGTTGTAGTACATGGCGCCGATGCCCACGAAGGCCAGCAGGAAGGCGCCGAACACATAGGCGGTGAGGGAGTGGAAATAGTTGTGCAGCTCATGCTTGAAAATGGCGCTCATGCTTCCTCCTCCTTTTCTTCCGCCCCGGCGGCCTCTTCGGCGGGCTGCTCGGTGAGCTCCAGGAAGATATCCTCCAGGTCGGTTTTCTTCAAGGTCAGCTCCAGCAGGGCCACCTGACGCCCGGCAAAGGCGAAGAACAGCTGCCGGGACAGGTCATAGATGTCCTCCAGGTCGGTCTTGAGGCGGACGGTGGCCCGCTCCCCGCCGGCCTGGGTCACCTCCAGGCTGGTGATGTGGGCCACCTCCCCCAGAATGGACCGGACGGTCTCCTCCGGCCCCTCGGCGGTGAGGGTGATCTCGCTGGGGGCCAGCAGCCGCTTCTCCAGCCCCTCCGGCGTATCGAAGGCGATAAGCTTGCCCCGGTTGATAATGAGGATCTTGTCGCAGATGGCCTGGACCTCCGACAGGATGTGGGAGCTGAGGATGACGGTGTGGTGCTGCCCCAGCTGGCGGATCAGCTCCCGGATCTCAATGATCTGGATGGGGTCCAGACCTACGGTGGGTTCGTCCAGGATAATGACCCGGGGGTCCCCCAGCAGGGCCTGGGCGATGCCCACCCGCTGCCGGTAGCCCTTGGACAGGGCGGAGATGGGCCGGCGGCGCACCTCCCGAATTCTGGTCTGCTCCATGACCCCGGCGATCTGGGCTTCCAGCTCCTGCCCCTTCAGGCCCTTGGCCTGACCCACAAAGCGCAGGTATTCCTCCGGCGTCTCGCTGAGGTAGAGGGGCGGCTGCTCGGGCAGATAGCCGATGCGCTTTTTGGCCTCCTTGGGCGTTTCAAACACATCGTAGCCGTCCACCCTGACGCGGCCGCCGGTGGCCGACAGACAGCCGGTCATGATGTTCATGGTGGTGGATTTTCCCGCCCCGTTGGGCCCCAGAAAGCCGTATACATGGCCCTCGTCGATCTCAAAGGACAGATCGTCCACCGCCAGGAAATCCCCATAACATTTGGTGAGATGTTCCACGGTTATCATATTGGACCTCCTTGCCGCGCACGGCCACCGCCGGCGCTGGTATCGGAGCCATTATAGCCGCCCATGCTGAAACGGTACTGAAAGGACCCAAAATCCCACAAAAAGGGAGCGGCCCGCAGGCCGCTCCCTTTCAAACACAGGGCAGTTCCACAAAAAAGGAGTTGATTCCCTCCCGGCTCTCCGCCCAGATCTTTCCCCGGTGGCGGGCAACGATGCTGCGGGCAATGGACAGCCCCAGTCCGAAGCTCCCCGTCCGGCTGCGGGCCGGGTCGGCCCGGTAAAACCGCTCAAACAGCCGCTTCAGGGTGTCCGGCGGGATAGGCTCCCCCTCATTGGCCACCGTCAGCAGGCAGCGGCCCCTGCCCCGCCGCTCCAGCGTCACCCACACCCTGCCGCCGGGCCGGGCATACTTCCGGGCGTTGTCCAGCAGGGCCTCCAGCACCCGGCCCAGCTGGGGCGAGTCCCCCGAGACGGTGATCTGCTCCTCCACCCGGCTGTCCAGGGTGAGGCCCGCCTCAAAGAAGATGGGCTCGAAGGGCAGCAGGGTGTCCTCCACCAGGGTACTCAGCTCCACCGGCTGGAACACCCCCTTTGTCTCCCCGTGGTCCCCCCGGGCCAGCTCCAGCATCTCCTCAATGAGCTCCTTCATCTGCCGGGACATGGTGAAGATGCTGGACAAAAACCGGCTCCGGTCGCCCTCGACGGTCCCCCCGTCCTGAAGCATCTGGGCGTTGGTCATGATGACGGTCAGGGGGGTCTTGAGCTCATGGGAGGCGTCGGCCACAAACTGCCGCTGGCCCTGCCAGGCCCGCTCCACCGGGCGCACCGCCCACTTGGACAGCAGGATGCTCCCCCACAGAAAACCGAAAAAGCTGACGCATCCGATGATCACGCAGGTCTTGAACAGCCCGTCCAGGGTGGCCCGCTCGCTGGAGATGTCGGAAAAGACCACGCACTGGTTGGCGGGGGTGTTCAGGCGGTAGTAGCGCAGGTTATACTCCTCCAGCACCCCCAGGGGCTTGGGGGAGGCGGTGGTCCGGGCAATGAGCTGATCCAGCAGGGCCTGGTCGGACAGGTCGTAGTACCCGCCGCCGGTGGCCACCACCTGGCCCCCAAGCCCCAGCTGTAACTTGAAGAAGGGCAGGTTCACGTCCTCCCCCGGCTCGCCTGGCGCCCCCAGCCCCACGGGCTGAACGGCCAGGTTCTCCAGCATCCGCATACTCTCCCGCTCCAGGTTGGCGCTGGTGAAGTAGAACACCAGCCCCAGGATCACCACCAGCATGATGGAGACGATGCTCATGTTGATGAGCACGAACTTGAGCCGCAGCCGCCTAATCATCCCCGTCCACCTCCAGATGATAGCCCATTCTGCGGATGGTCTCGATACGCACATTGGAGCCGATGCTGGCCAGCTTTTTCCGCAAAAAGCCGATGTACACCTCCACATGGTTTTCCACCGCGTCGGAATCGTAGCCCCAGGCCTTGGCCAAAACGGCCTCCTTGGAGCAGTTGCGTCCCCCCGCCTGGAACAAAAAGCGCATCACCTCAAATTCCTTGGCGGACAGGCGCACCCGCTTGGTGCCGCATTGCAGCAGGGCGGAGGACAGGTCCAGGGTGGTGTTGCCCAGCTCTATCTGGTCCACCTGGGGGCCCTGGCGGCGGAGGAGGGCGTGGATGCAGGCCAGCAGCTCCCGCACGTCAAAGGGCTTGGTCAGGTAGTAGTCCGCTCCGGCGTTGAGTCCCTCGATCCGGTCCTCCAGGCCGCTTCTGGCGGTGAGCATCAGAATGGGCACCCCCATCCGCTGGGCCCGCACCCGCCGGGCCAGCTGGTAGCCGTCCAGGCCGGGCATCATCACGTCCAGAATGAGCAGATCGTACACCCCCAGCTCGGCGTACTGCATCCCGGTTTCGCCATCAAAGGCCATTTCCACCTCAAACCCCTGGTTTTCCAGCAGGGCGCCGATGGATTCCGCCAGCAGCTGTTCGTCTTCCACAATCAGGATTTTCACGGCCGTCACCTCATTTTTACTTTATCATATCGTGACAACCTGAAATCAGCCTGAAAAAAGGGGGCCTCTCCGGGGAAAATCCCGGCTCAGAGCCGGGCGCTGAAATCCGCCATGGCCTGGGCGATCTTCAGCTGCTGGGGACACACCGCCTCGCAGCTGCGGCAGCCGATACAGGCCGAGGGCTGCTTCTCCTTGGGCAGAGCGGACAGGGCCATGGGGGCGATAAAGCCGCCGCCGGTGAAGCGGTGCTCGTTGTACAGAGCCAGCAGATGGGGGATGTCCAGCCCCTGGGGACAGTGGCTGACGCAGTAATGGCAGGCGGTACAGGCCAGGGCCTCCGGGGCCGTCATGCGCCGACCCACCTCCAGCACCGTCTCCCACTCCTGGTCGCTGAGGGAGGCCTCAGTGGCAAAGGTGGCCAGATTGTCCCTGGTCTGGGCCAGATCAGACATACCGGACAGGGTCACCACCACGCCGGGAATGGTCTGGAGGAACCGGAAGGCCCAGGCGGGCGCTCCCTCCTCCGGCCGCAGCTCTTTCAGCGGAGCCGCCTCCTCCGGGGTGAGCCGGGCCAGCCGTCCGCCCCGCAGGGGCTCCATCACCCACACGGGGATGTGGTACTGCTCCAGCAGCTCCACCTTCTCCTTCCCCTCCTGGAACTGCCAGTCCACATAGTTGAGCTGGAGCTGACAGAACTCCATATGCGGTCCATAGGCCTCCAGAAAGCGCTTGAGCACCGGCATGGCCCCGTGGCAGGAGAAGCCCAGGTGCCTGATGCGCCCGTTTTTCTTCTGCTCCAGCAGATAGTCCAGAATGCCGTACTTGGGGTCCAGATAGGCGTCGATGTTCATCTCACATACGTTGTGGAAGAGGTAGAAGTCAAAATACTCCACCTGACACTTTTTCAGCTGGGCCTCAAAGATTTCCGCCACCTTGTCCATGTTGGACAGGTCGTAGCCGGGGAACTTGTCCGCCAGATAGAAGTTTTTCCGGGGATAGGCCGCCAGGGCCTTGCCGATGGCGATCTCCGAGTTGCCTCCGTGGTAGCCCCAGGCGGTGTCGTAGTAGTTGACGCCGCTGTCCATGGCGCAGGCCACCATCTCCTCCACCGCCGCCTGATTTACCTGGTCGTCCTTTCCGTCCACCACCGGCAGGCGCATACAGCCCATGCCCAGCCCGGACAGCTTGATTCCCTGAAAGTCCCGATAAATCATCTTGATTCCTCCTGTCGGATGTTTGTCTTTACGCTACCACCTGGAGTACACTCCATGTCAAGCGCTTTTTGCCCCCGCCCCCGTAAAATTGCAAAATCCCTTGACTTGGAGTGTACTCCAGATGCTACAATACCGGCAACAGAACAGGAGGCGATCTCTTTGACCATTGCCCAAGCCAGCCGGCAGTACGGCCTGAGCGCGGATACCCTGCGCTATTATGAGCGGATCGGCCTGATTCCCCCGGTGCCCCGGAACAAGAGCGGCATCCGGGACTACGATCAGGCGTCCTGCCAGTGGATCGAACTGATGAAGTGTATGCGTGCCGCCGGGGTCCAGATCGAGGCGCTGGTGGAATATGTGGAGCTGTTCCGCCAGGGGGACGCCACCCTGGAAGCCCGCAAGGCCCTGCTGATGGAGCAGCGGGACCTGCTGATGACCCGGATGGAGGAGATGCAGCAGTCCCTGGACCGGCTCAACTACAAGATCCGGCTGTATGAGGACGGAGCCATGACCCAGGCGGCCATGGAGGAGCGGCAGGCCCGCTCCCCGGAGGACTGAGCCGCCCCAGAGCAACACAACAGGGACGCTGCCGGCGGCAGCGTCCCTGTTGTGTTTTGTCGGTCTGTTTAGTTGCTTCCCTTGGGCAGGAAGGGGGTCAGGGCGTCGGCCAGGCCGCTGACCGGCATGGTCTGGAGCGTTACCTTGCCGGGGCCGGTGATCACCGTATTGAACAGGCCCTCACCGCCGAAAATCACGTTCTTCATGCCCTTGATCGTCTGCACGTCGATGGAGCAGGTGGCGTCCATCATGGCCAGGTTGCCCGAGTCCACCACGATGCTCTCGCCTTCCTTCAGATCGTATTCCACCACCGAGCCGTCCAGCTCCACAAAGGCAATGCCGTGGCCGGACAGCTTCTGCATGATGAAGCCCTCGCCGCCGAAGAAGCCGGTTTTCGCCTTCTTCTGGAAGTAAACGGACAGCTCCACCCCCTGCTCCGAGGCCAGGAAGCCCCGCTTCTGCACGATGATGGGGTGTTCCGGGTCAATGGGAATGGCCCGGATGGTGCCCGGCAGGCTGGAACCGAAGGCAATCATGCCCGGGCCGCCCACCGCGGTATATGTATTCTGGAAAACGGAGTCGCCGGAAAGCATCCGTCCAAAGGCCTTCCCAATGCCTCCCGCACCGGTAGCCATCTCCATATTGGGGGACATCCATACCATGGACCCCCGCTCGGTGACCATAGACTCACCGTCAGCCACCTGGCAGATTACTACAGGTGTGGGCTCTCCCTTAATCTCATACTGCATATCAACCACAGCCTCCTCATTTGTTGGGTCTCCAGGGTGAGTATACGGCAGGCGGCAGCGATATGCAAGTATCTTTTTTCCTTAATTCTCCACCCCCTCCAGCCGCATCACCGACACCTCGAAGGCGGTGCGCTGGCGGCTCTGGCCGTTCTCCAGCTTGGTGTAAGCCCGGCTCTGGAGGCGGCCCTCCAGCCGCACCCCGTCCCCCACCTCCAGCTCGCCGCAGCAGCGGGCCAGGGCGCCCCAGGAGATACAGGGCAGATAGTCCGCCCGGCCGTATTTCCGGTTCACCGCCAGCATCAAATCGCAGATCTCCCGGCCCAGAGGGGTGCGCCGGAACACCGGCGGCTTGCACAGCACCCCCGCCAGGGTAAGCCGGTTTTCATTGGGCCCCTCCCCCGGCTTGATGCTCTTGGCGTGCAGGGTGATGACCAGCTTGCTGCCGGTGCCGCTTTTGTTGTTGAAGGAGCGCACCTCCCCCTCCACCTCCACCGGCATCCCCGCCTTTACCGGATATTCCTCCAGCAGTTCCCTGGGGGCGATGACGTTGATGGTGTCCTCCGAGCCGGACAGCCGAAGCACCGTGAGGGGAAATGTTTCATACACCACCCCGTGGGTCTCATGGGACCATACCGGGTCCGCGGTGACGGTCCCCCGGAGCATTGCCCGATTCTCATTCCATCCTGTCTGCATATCCATCCACACTCCTGCCTGTTTTAGGTAGCTGTGGCATCTATATGCAGGTTTGTCCCCCGCTATGCCCCCGGCGCAGACAACGGTTGACGACTCCCACCCCCAGGGAGTAGGATAGGGAAAAGGGGTGTAGCATACATGAACAAGTATTTGAAAGATGTGACCTTTACCAAGGTATTTTTTATCTGGTTCGCCCTCTTCTTTTTGCTGCTCATGATCAATATGCAGACGTTGAAAAACGGCCTGCTGGTCAGCATCACCGGGGCCGCCCTGGGCGTGTTCCTGCTGATCTTCCCCATCCCGCCCCACTCCTTCCAGCGCCGCTACGGCAAGGAGCAGGCCGTCCGGGTCACCCGCATCCTGGCTCTGGCCATCATTGTGGTGTCCTTTATTTCCAAAGTGCAATTCTAAACAGAAGGTCCAGCCCATCCTGTGGGCTGGACCTTTTTTACTGCTGATTCTGCCAGTCGGCGGGATAGACAAAGTAGAGGAACCGGGCGTGGCCGGTGACCGAGAACTGAATCCCGCTGCCCTTGGGAATATAGATCAGCTCCCCCGGCCCGGCGGATACCTTCTGCCCGTTGCACAGGATCTCCAGCCGCCCCTCCACCACATAGTCCATCTCGTCGTAGTTCAGGGTCCAGGGGAAGGTGGTGTCTCTCATCTCCATGATGCCCACCCCCAGCCTGGGGGACTGCTCCAGGGTAAACAGGTCCCGGGTATACACCTGGTCCCCCGGGTTGCCGGTGTTCATCCGGTGGGCCTCGGTGACGGTGAGGGCGGGCACCTTCACGGACCGCACCCCGCCCCCCAGGTGCTCCAGCAGCACCTGGCGGATGATCTCTTCCAGCTTATGCTTGTCCATGACCGTTCTCCTTTCGGGTGAGGAACATGGCCACCGCCACGGCGGTGACGCCGCCCACCAGCTTACCCACGATCATGGGGAAGATCATGGTGGAATCAAAGCCGGCGGTAAAGCCCAGATGGTCGCCGAACACGAAGGCCGCCGACACGGCAAAGGCCACGTTGATGATCTTGCCCCGGCGGTCCATGTCGCCCATCATCTGGAACATGGGGATGTTGTTGGCCAGGGTGGCCACCATCCCCGCCGCCGCCACGTCGTTCATACCCAGCAGGCTGCCCAGCTTCATCAGGGGCTTTTTGAACACCTTGGTAATGACGTACACCAGGGGGAAGGCGCCCGCCAGCACGATGGCGATGTCACCCACGATGCCGATGCCCTCCTCAATGGAGTTGAGGCCGGGGATCACGGTCAGGGGCGTCAGGGCCTCGATGATGGCGGCGGCCAGGCCGATGGTGATGATAATGACGATGATGCGGCCAAAGACCTGAAACCCCTTCACCATGCCGTTGGGCACAAAAGCCAGCCCCAGGGCGATGAGTACCGCGAAGAGGACAATGGGCAGCAGGTTGCGCAGCACCATCATCACGGGGAATCCCGCCACCAGGCCGCCCACAAAGCTGCCGATGGGGATGGTGATGACGCCGGCCAGCACGCCGGTGGCCAGAGCGGGCCGGTCCTCAGCTTTGATGATGCCCAGGCCCACCGGGATGGTAAAGACGATGGTGGGCCCCAGCATGGCCCCCACGATAAGGCCGCCGAACTGGCCCGCCTCCTGAGTCAGGGCCAGCTCCTGAGCCAGAGGGGCGCCCCCCATGTCGTTGGCCAGAATGGTACCGGCGAACATGGCCGGATCGGCCCCCAGGAACTGATAGAAGGGCACCACCACCGGCCGCAGCAGGTTGGCCAGCACGGGGGCCAGGCAGATAATGCCGATCATGGCCAGGGCCAGAGAACCCATGGCCATAATGCCCTCCTCAAACTTCTCCCCCAGGCCGAACCGGTTGCCCAGGATGCGGTCGATGGCCCCCAGGGCCATAAAGAGCACCATCAGATAGACGATGATCTCGTTGATGGACATAAACTGTCCCTCCCTTTTGTGAAACGGGGCGGCAGGGAGCCGCCCCCTTATGGATCAATGATCCCGATGATGGCGGCGTCCACCGGCACGTCAGCCCCGGCGGCGATGCGGGCCGCCCCGCCGGTGGCGATGAGGACCTGCTCGCCCTCACCCGCACCCACGCAGTCGGCGCACACCAGCAGCCTGTCCCCCACCTCCACCGTCAGAAAGGCCTGACCGGTCAGGTTGGGGGCTTTTTTCGTGGCCCATACCTTACCGGCCACCTGTCCCAGCAACACAGATCCCCATCTCCCTCAGCTGCCGCTCCAGGGACAGGCAGCGGCGATAGATTGACGGCGGGGCGGTGCGGCGGTAGAGCCGGTACTCCAGCGCCTTCCGCTCCAGGCACACCCGTGCCCCCGCCAGCAGGGCGGCCAGCACCTCGGTCTCCCCCGGACTGGCCGGGGCCAGGGCGGCCAGCCGCCCCATGGCCCCCACCGGCAGCCATGTGATCACCAGGGTGCGCCCCCGCCACTCCAGCCTCACGGCAGAATCAGCGCCCGGTCGCCCTTTTGAAAGCCGCAGGCATTCGCTTCGTCGTAGTCAATGTGGGCGAAGGTGGCGAACTGGGGGGACACCCGCACCTCCACCCCCTCCAGAGTCAGAGGCCGCCCGGTCAGGCACTTGAGCCGCACCTCCCGGCCATTTTCCACCCCGAAACGGGCGGCGTCCTCCGGGGTCATGTGGATGTGCCGCTTGGCGGCGATGAGTCCCCGGTCCAGCCGCAGCACCCGGTCGCCGTTGCGCAGGGTGATGCCGGGGGTGCCCTCAATGTCCCCCGACAGCCGCACCGGGGGCGTGATGCCCAGCACCACGCCGTCGGTGAGGGAGATCTCCACCTGGCTCTCCTTCCGCTCAGGGCCCAGCACCACCACGTTGGGGATGGACCCTTTGGGGCCCTCCAGGGTGACCCGCTGGGCGCACACGAACTGCCCCGGCTGGGACAGGTCCTTCACCCGGGTCAGCTGGAAACCGGGGCCGAAAAGGGTATCAAGGTCGGCCCGGGACAGGTGGACATGGCGGCCGCTGGCCTCCACCTCCACCGTCAGACGGCGGACGATCTGCTCCGCCAGGGCCTCAATATTGATGGTATTAAGCGTGTTCATATTGTCCCGCCTTTAGCTTGATCATCATGATCCACATAAGGGAGGACAGCCGGTTCAGGGCCAGGATGATGTCCCCCCGGGTCACGTTGCCCTCCACGTCCTTGAAGGCGGCGTAGGCCGACAGCTCGGTCTGCCGCACCAGAGTACGCACCTTGTTCACCGCCAGCAGGGCGGGCCCGTCGGTGTAGGCGGGCAGAAAGTGGGGCTGGCCCAGGTACTTGTCCGGGTAGTGGGAGTATTCCCGCAGCTGTCCGGCGTCGTAGCCGGACAGGCGCAGCTCCCCCACCGGCTCGTCCAGCACGTCGCACCGGATGAGCCGCCGCACCAGGTCCAGGGCCTCCCCCAGCTCCTTCACCAAAGCCGGGTACTCACGGGATGCCTGCTGGGCCAGCATGAGCTCCCCCTCCAGGGCGTCGACCATGCCCCGGAATGCAATGCGGGGGTGGTCCTTACGCACCAGGATGTTGCCCTTGAGGTGGGTCATGTGCTCCGGTTTTTCGTTGAGGGTTGCGCCGAAAAGGGTGCGGTACTTGGCAGCGGTGGGCGCAGCCGGGTCGTCCCGCCCCGCAGGAAAGACCGCCTGGATCTTGTGGGCGGCCAGCCAGTCCCGGGCCCCGGGGGTCAGCTTCTGGTCACGACCCACCACCACCGGCCCCCGGGTGCCGTTGTCCGACATCCGGCGCACGTCCTCACGGGTGAGCAGCTCCATTTATTCCCCCATCCCCTCGCCGTGGGGCAGGATGTGGTCCACCTCGGCGTGGGGGCGGGGAATGACGTGGACGGAGATCAGCTCGCCCACCTTCTCGGCGGCGGCAGCGCCCGCGTCGGTGGCGGCGTTGACCGCACCCACGTCGCCCCGGACCATGACGGTCACCAGACCGCCGCCCACCTGCTCCTTGCCCACCAGCTGCACATTGGCGGCCTTCACCATGGCATCGGCGGCCTCAATGGCCCCCACCAGTCCCTTGGTCTCCACCATACCCAGCGCGTTCGTATTTGCCATGTTCTGTTTCCTCCTGTCAGTTGTCTGTTTCATGGGCTCCGCCGGTTGGGCGGGAGCCGTTTTGCTTCTTTTGCCCCGGCCCGGCTGGGCCTTCTTTTTGGGGGCCTGCCGGGGCGTCTCGGCCACCGGCAGATGGGGGGCTCCCCCCGCCTCGCCGGCCTCCTCCCCGTTGGCGGCCTGGACATCGTGCTCCATGTCCTCCTCCAGCCCCTGGGGCCGCTCGGCCAGCAGGGAGTTGGTCAGGTTCTGGGCCTCCTGCAAGATGGCCTCATGGGGGTCCAGCAGCACGCCGTCGGCGTTGACTTCGCTCATCTTATCTCAGCCTCCCCATGATCTGCTCCACCAGTCGGCTGAGCAGGGCCTCGTCCACGGTGCAGGAAGAGGACGCAGGGCTGCCGCCCCGCAGCTCCTCCAGCTCCTTCACGCCCCAGGCCACCCGCTTGATGTTGATAAGGTCCAGCGGCCCGATGTTGTTGGAGCTGGACGACCCGCCCACCGCGCCGCAGCCCAGGGTGAGGGCGGGGAACAGGCAGGTGGTGGCCCCGATGCCCCCCAGGGCGGAGGGGGTGTTCACCAGCACCCGGCTGGCGGGGACGGCGGCGGCGAACCGCTTGGCCACGCTCTCGTCCTCGGTGTGGATGGAGAAGGTGTGGCCCGCCCCCTCCCACTCCAGGATCTCGATGCAGCGATTGAGCACCGCCTCCTCATCGGGCTCCACAAAGCAGCCCAGAATGAGGCCCAGCTTCTCACTGGAGTAGGGGTGACCCTTGCCTACTCCGGTCTCCCGGGCCACCAGCACCCGGGCGGAGGGGGGCACCCGGTTCAGGCCCGCCAGCTGGGCCACGGTGGACACGCTCTTGCCCACGATGGCCGGGTTCATGGTGCCGTTGGGCCGGAGGATGAAGCGGGAGAGCTGCTTTGTCTCCTCCTCGTCCAGCAGGTAGGCCCCCTGCGCCCGAAGGGCGGCCTTCACCGCAGGCTCCATCCGGGCCTCCATAATGACGCTCTGCTCGCTGGCGCAGATGGTGCCGTTGTCAAAGGTCTTGGAGTCCAGAATCCGTTTTACCGCCTGCTCCACGTTGGCGGTGTGGTGGATATAGGCCGGGCCGTTGCCCGCGCCCACGCCGATGGCGGGGGTGCCGGATGAGTAGGCCGCCTTCACCATGGCCGCGCCGCCGGTGGCCAGGATGAGCCGGGTGGTGTCGTGGCGCATGAGGGCGTTGGTGGCCTCGATGGTGGGGGTGGTGATGCAGGAGATGGCCCCCGCCGGAGCGCCCGCCTCCTCCGCCGCCCGGCGGATCACATTCACCGTCTCCTGGATGCAGTTGGCCGCGCCGGGATGGGGGGAGAACACGATGGGGTTGCCCGCCTTCATGCAGATCATGGCCTTGTAGATCACCGTGGAGGTGGGATTGGTGGAGGGCACCAGCCCGGCCACCACCCCCACCGGCACGCCGATGTCCACCGTCCGGTGCTCCCTGTCCTCGGCCAGAATGCCGTGGGTCTTTTGGTCCCGGATGGCCTCATACAAGGTCACCGCCGCGAAGCGGTTTTTGATCTCCTTGTCCTCCTTCCGGCCGAAGCCGGTCTCCTCCACCGCCATGTCGGCCAGCCGCCGGGCGTGCTGGGCGCCCGAGCGGGAGATAGCTGCCGTGATGGCGTCCAGCTGCTCCTGGGTCATGACGGCCAGGGCCCTCTGGGCCTGTTTCGCCTGGGCCAGCAGGTCCCGGACCTCCTGGATGGAGCGCAGATCTTTATCAAATTCCATAGGGTCACACCTCCTTGGGATGGGTGGCCACCGCCTTCACCGCCTCGGCAAAGGCGGCCGCCGCCGCGTCGCAGGCACTCTGGGTACCGGTGAGCAGGCCGCCGCCGAAGTTGGTCTCGCTGGGGGGCTCAAAGAGGGTCACCAGCTCCACGTCGGAGGCCTTCATGGCCTCGTCCAGCCCCACCATGGCCTCCAGGGGCGGGGCAATCAGGTAGGCCAGAGCCTCCCCCTCCCGTACCCCCGCCACTTTGGACAAATAGGTGCCGGTGCGGGAGACGGTGTGGGCGAAGTAGATGACGGAGTCGTCCTGATTGGCGGAGCGGAACCCCGCCCCGCTGTTCATAAAGTCCACGCAGGCCCGCAGGCCGGACTGGACCTCCGCCGGGTTGGGCCCGGCCAGGATGCCGATGACCTCGCCGGCCAGGGCGGTGGAGGCATTGGCGGCACCGGCATACAGGGACTTGCCGTACACCACCTCCACCGCCGCCGCCTTGGTGGCCTCGTCCAGGGCGCAGTAGGTCATGTCGTCGCTGTCGGCGGTGATGAGGCCGATGGAGCGGTACTGCCGGGGCAGGCCCAGCTTTTTGGCCAGGGTCTCGCTGACGTTGGCAATGGTGCGGGTGGAGAGCACCTTCACCGGGATCAGATCGTCTGTCATGTCCTCACCCCTTCAAACTTTCCCCACGGGGCAGGCCCCGTGGGGACCCCAAGAGTATTTTCATCTGCTCGGGCGAAATGAATTCGCCCGGCATCAAGGTTTTGCCTGGCGGCAAAACGCTTGTACGCGCTGACGCGCGCCCCGCCATGCGGGGCCCCGTAGAGGCCGGAATCCTTAACGCAGGTCAATCCCACTCGCCTTCCTTTCCAGCATGGTCTTAATCAGCTCTGCAATATGCGCGCCGGCCTCTACTGCCGTGGTGCCCCCCTTGTGGATGTTGGAGATCACCGTCCGCTTGGACTCGGGGATGCCGATGTGGGGCTTGTAGGTCAGGTAGGCCGACATGGACTCGGCGGTTACCAGGCCGGGCCGCTCCCCCACCAGCATACAGACCACTTCCGCGCCGGTGAGATCGCCGATGTGGTCGGAGGCCCCCACCCGGCAGTATTTCACATAGAGCACCGGGCCGCCCTCCAGGCCGTAAGCCTTCAAACCCGTCCGCACCGCCTGGAGGCAGTCCACGGCGTTGGCCTCAATGGCGGCGGAGCTGAGGCCGTCCCCCACCACCAGGGCAATTTTCGGGTTCTGCCCAAAGGTCTTTTTGATGATGGCCTGGTTCTCCTCGTCGAACCGGCGGCCCCGGTCGGGCCGGGTCAGATACTCGTCCTTGGTCTGGCACAGAGTCTGAACGGGCACAAAGCCGTTGTTCACCGCGAACTCGTCGGGCACATGGGAGAACACCGAGTCCTGGGCGGCGGCGTGGTCGGCCCGCATCCGCAGCATGGAGATGGTCTTGTACCGGGCTCCCGCTCGTCCCAAACCCAGCCGGGCCGGGGTTTTCAACTTCAAATCCTGAAAGGCCTGACCGCTGCGGGGGTTGTCCACCAGGTACTGCCGCCGCAGGTCAATCTGGGTGATATCCTCCAGGCAGCCCTGGCTCACCTCCTCCTGCCGGGGGGCGGGCCGGGTCGCAGTCACGGCAGCAGGCTTCCCCGCCAGCTCCAGCACCATCCGCTCCACCATGGAGCGCAGTTCTTGTTCATTCAACGTCGTAACCTCCTTAACCCAGCAGCACCGATGCGTCACCCGCCAGGGGGGTCAGCTTGCCGTTTTCCACAAAGCCCATGTCCTCCAGCCACCGCTGGAAGGGGGGGATGGCGGTGAGGCCGAAGATCTCCCGCAGGGCGGCGGTCTCGTGGAAGCCGGTGGTCTGGTAGTTGAGCATCACGTCGTCCCCGTGGGGGATGCCCATAAAGTAGTTGCACCCGGCGGCGGTGAGCAGCACCGCCAGATCCTCGATGTCGTTCTGGTCGGCCTTCATGTGGTTGGTATAGCAGGCGTCGCACCCCATAGGGATACCGGTCAGCTTGCCCATGAAGTGGTCCTCCAGTCCGGCCCGGATGACCTGCTTGGAGTTGTACAGATATTCCGGCCCGATGAAGCCCACCACCGTGTTTACCAGGTAGGGCTGGAACCGCTTGGCAAAGCCGTAGCACCGGGCCTCCATCACCACCTGGTCCGCCCCGAAGTGGGCCTCGGAGGACAGCTCGGAGCCCTGACCGGTCTCGAAGTACATCACGTTGGGCCCCACGGCGGTCCCCTCCTTCAGGGCCAGCTGCCGGGCCTCCTCAATGAGCTTGCCATCCAGGCCGAAGGCCTCGTTGCCCTTTTGGGACCCGGCGATGGACTGGAAGATCAGGTCGCAGGGAGCCCCCTTCCGCACCGCCTCCATCTGGGTGGTGACGTGGGCCAGCACGCAGATCTGGGTGGGGATGTTCCAGCGGTTGCGCACCTCGTGGAACCGGTCCAGCACCCGGCGCACACTTTCCACCGAATCGTCCACCGGGTTCAGGCCCAGCACCGCGTCCCCCGCCCCGTAGGTCAGGCCCTCCAGCAGGGAGGCCAGGATGCCGTCGGGGTCGTCGGTGGGGTGGTTGGGCTGGAGGCGGCAGGACAGGGTGCCCGGCAGGCCGATGGTGGTGTTGCAGTGGGCGGTGACCTTAATCTTCTTGGCGGCGTAGATCAGGTCCATGTTGCTCATCAGCTTGGTGACGGCGGCGATCATCTCCGCCGTCAGGCCCCGGCTCACCCACCGGATGGCATCGCCGTCGTGGTTCTCCGCCAGCAGCCACTCCCGCAGTTCGGACACCGTCCAATTCTTGATCTGGTCGTAGATTTTCTCATTCACGTCGTCCTGAATGATCCGGGTGACCTCGTCCTCCTCATAGGGGACGGCGGGGTGGTTGCGCAGGTCGGCCAGACTTAGGTTGGCCACCACCACCTTGGCCGCCACCCGCTCCTCGGCGTTCTCGGCGGCGATGCCCGCCAGCCGGTCTCCCGACTTCTCTTCATTGGCTTTGGCCAGGGCGTCCTTTACCGATTTGAATTCATAGACGTGCCCCAGCAGCTTGGTCTTGAGTATCATGTGATCGCTCCTTCTCTCAGGCTATTGAACTGACCCGAACCACAGAGCTTCCCCCATGAGGGGGGAAGCTGGCAGCCCAAAGGGCTGACTGATGAGGGGGGGGCAATATTACCACGCGCCCCCTCATCCGCCCCTTCGGGGCACCTTCCCCCTGTGGGGGGAAGGTTGTGCGGATCACACTCCTATTTGTGAAATACAAGAGTTTTGATAATGATGGGCAATACCGCGCCCCCGGCTACCGGGGCGCCGATGTCGATATAGTCCCCGTTGTCCATCTCCACCCCGTCCAGGCAGAGCAGAGGGCCGGACAGCAGGGCGGCCAGGGCCTGACCCAGCACCTTGGCCTGGTCGGCCTCCACCGCCACAATGGGAAGAAAGCCCGCCTCCACCAGGGGGGCCAGGCCCTCCGCCACCCCCCGGGCCAGTTCCTGGATGCGGCTGTAGGAGGGGTTCTTCTCCCCCCGCAGCGCCAAGGCCAGCTGCACCAGCCCTCCCTGGTCCTGGTACCAGCCCAGCTTGTCCCGGATATGCCCTGCCAGTTCCTCCGGCGGTCCCCCCTCCTCTCGGCTGGCCAGCTTGAGGATGGGGATGTTTTTCAGGGGAAAAGTAATATCCCGGTAGAAGATGGTGGAGCCGGACAGATCGGTGGCATGGCTCCCCGCCCCCACCACCGTGGCCCGGATGGTCTCCGCACCCCGGAACCGGCCCGCCTTCTGAAAAGCCGGGGAGCCTGCGATGGCCCTGCCCAGCAACACCCCCATGTCTCCAAAGGCCAGCCAGTCCGGCGGCGGGGTGTAGATACAGTCGGCCACCCCGCCGGAGAAGGACACCACCGGCACCTCCTCCACCGTCCAGCTGGTCCCCCCGGTGAGAAATGCGTCCAGCCTGTCCCGGCCGGGCCGCAGCCCCGCCGCCTGTTCCAGGGCCTCCACCATAATTTGAAGGGTTGGCTGTAAGCCCTCCGGCGTCACCCGCTCCCCCACCTCAGGGGCGGGACACCCCGCCCGGGCAAAGACCGGCGACACATAGGTGACCCGCCCGTCCTTGTCCATTTTGATGAGCCGCCCGCCCACGTCCAGGCAGCCGGTGCGCACCAACTCCCCATTTTGGTATAACGCCAGGTTGGCGGTGCCGCCGCCAATATCAAAGTGTAATACCGTGGTGTGATGTTCCTTTGAGTATTCGTCCACTCCCGCCCCCCGGGCGGCCAGAATGGATTCCAGGTCTGGCCCAGCGGTGGCCACCACGAAATCCCCGGCGAACTCCGACAGGGCGGAGAGTACCTCCTGGGCGTTCTCCTTCCGGGCGGTCTCCCCGGTGATGATGACCGCCCCGGTGTCCACCTGGGACTTGTCAAAGCCCGACTTGCCGTATTCCTCGGCCACAATGGCCCCCACCCCCGCCCCGTCGATGACGGTATCGGACAGAAGGGGGGTAAAGTGGATGGCGGAGCGGTAGAGCACCTCCCGCCCGGCGATGGACACCCGGGGCACCGTGAAGGGGGTGGCCCTGTTCTCCAGGGTGAGCCGGGACAGGATCAGTTGGGTGGTGCTGGTTCCAATGTCGATGCCGACCGACAGCAGTTGCTCCCCCATTACGCCAGCTCCCGCAGAATGGCCTTGATGTCCTGGGGCGTCACGGGCCTGGGATTGGAGGGGGCGCACAGGTCGGCCAGGGCGGCGGCGGCGATCTCGTCACCGCAGGCCTTGACCTGCTTGGCCTCCACCCCGCACTCCGACAGGCGGCCCGGCTGCTCCAGCCGCCCCCGCAGCCGCTCGATGGCAAAGGCCAGGCCTCTGGCGGTGGGGGTGAGGCCGCAGGCCTTGGCCAAGGCGGCGTACCGCTCCGCCGTCTCCCGCCGGGCGGCGTTGAAGCGGATCACATGGGGCAGCAGCATGGCGTTGAGCCGCCCATGGGGGATGTGGAACCGGCCTCCCAGGGCATGGGCCAGGCTGTGACTCAGCCCCAGCCCGGCGGCGTTGAAGGCCATACCCGCCAGGTTGGAGGCCAGCAGCATATCCGCCTTAGCCTCCTGGCTGCCGCCGAAGGCGGCGGGCAGGCTCTGCCAGGCCAGAACAAAGGCCTTCTCCGCCAGGGCGTCGGTGTACACGTTGGCCCCGGCGGCCACATAGGCCTCGGCGGCGTGGGTGAGCACGTCCATGCCGGTGTCCGCCGTCACCTTGGCGGGTACCCCGGCCAGAAACACCGGGTCCAGCACCGCCTGGTGGGGCAGCAGTGCGTCGTCCACCAGGGGGTACTTCACCCCCTTTTTGCTGTCGGTGAGTACGGCGAAGGAGGTGACCTCCGAGCCGGTACCGGCGGTGGTGGGCACCGCCCAGAAGGCGATCTCCTCCGGGGCCCCCAACTTTTTGCCGTACTCCACCATGGCCTTGGCGCAGTCCAGGGCGGAACCGCCCCCGAAGGCCACCACCGCCTGGGGCTTGAAGTCGGCCAATGCCCTGGCCCCCTTTGCCACCACCTCCAGAGGCGGGTCTGGCACCACGCCGGTAAAGGTCTCCACGGTGCAGCCGGGCAGCCGGGCCTTCACCTTGTCCAGCAGGCCGGACTTGGCCAGAAAGTCGTCGGTGACCACCATCACCCGCCCGCCAGCCAGCTCCTCCAGGGCGGCCAGGGCATCCGTGCCAAAGGAGATAGCGGTTTTCAGCTTGAATCTTTCCATGAGCGCTCCCCTGTTTCTTCCTTGATGGCCTTAGTATGGCGGCGGCGGTCAGGAATATACCAAAAGGCCGCGAAAGAAAAGCTTCATCATTCCTTTAGAATCTGTTCACAGCCTGTTCACCATCCCCCGGCGAAAAACGGATATGATAACACCGTCAGGTACAAATGACAAACCATTCTCCTCTCTCTCTTACCTCTCTGTTCAAAACAATGAGACCCGCCAGAACGGCGGGTCTCATTGTTTTTTCTGTTGGGTGTATCCATACGTACAACAAACGCCCCTGTTTCGCCATAGGTAAAAGGGAGGGAATGGCTATGTGGGATATGAATGGGCAGGGCCAGCAGTTTCACCGTCTGCTCCAGCTCTTTGCCGCCCAGCTGGAGCCCGCCCGGGCCATGGAGGTGGCCTGGGTCTATCCGGAGTTTGCGCCGGGCACGGTGTACCAGACCGGGGACTATCTCCGCCGGGGTGTCAATTCCGTGGGGGACCCCCAGCTCTATCAGGTGACCCTGGACCACCGCGCCAGCGCCGGCGCGGTGCCCGAGCGCACCCCGGAGCTCTATGAGCCCATCGGCCTGGACGGGGCGGGGGTCCCTCTGTGGAGCCGCCCGGCCGGCGACCGGGACGGCTACGCCGCCGGAGATGTGGTCTCCTTCCGGGGCACCAGGTACCGCTGTCTTGCGCCCCTTACCCTGTTCAGCCCGGAGGAGGCTCCAGCGGACTGGCGGGCCCTCCCCCGGTAAACAGCAAAGGAGCCGCCGGTCTGTGGACCGGCGGCTCCTTTGTCGCGTTTTGCATATGGGCTTTGGGGAATGATCCTTACTTGCCGGCCATGCCGTTCTCGTAGGCCTGGATCATCTTCTTGACCATCTGGCCGCCCACGGAGCCGGCCTCACGGCTGGTCAGATCGCCGTTGTAGCCCTGCTTCAGGTTGACGCCCACCTCGGCGGCAGCCTCCATCTTGAACTTGTTCAGGGCCTCACGAGCGCTGGAAACCACGGGCTGATTGCTGTTGCTGTTGGACATGATGTTGCATCTCCTTTGCAATCGTTTTGTTGGATCGGTGATCCGAGCATAGCTTTGCCTCAGCCCGATTTTCTATGCGGATTTTCTCTTTCCAATCCATGGAGGCCATCAAAGTCCCTGTCAGCGTTCTATCTTATTTTCCGTTCAGAGCCCGTGGTTGCCGTTTTTCATAACAAATCAATTTTATTTTGACCCGTACTGATCCAGGTAATCGGCGCGTCCCGTTTCATAGAGGTTATGACCCAGACTGTCAATCACCACCGTAAGCGGCAAATTTTCCACCGTTAATTCCCTGATTGCCTCGGCGCCCAGGTCCTCATAGCACACCAGCCGGGCCGACTTGACGCACCGGGCCAGCAGCGCCCCTGCTCCGCCGATGGCGCCGAAGTAGACCGCGCCGGTTTCCTGCATGGCCTGGATCACTTCCGGGCCGCGCTTGCCTTTGCCGATCATCCCCAGCTCCCCCAGCCGCAGCAGCGTGGGGGCGTAGGCGTCCATGCGGTAGCTGGTGGTGGGCCCGGCGGCGCCGATGGGCTGGCCGGGCCGGGCGGGAGAGGGACCCACATAGTAGATGACAGAGCCTTCCACGGGGAAGGGGAGGGGTTTGCCCTCGGCCACCAGGGCGCACAGCCGCTTGTGGGCGGCGTCCCGGGCGGTGTAGACGGTACCGGAGAGGTAGACGCTCTCCCCGGCCCGCAAGGAGCGGGCCACCTCCTCTGTAAGGGGAGCGGTAATGTATTTTGCCATATCAAAGCACCTCGCTGACGTGCCGGGCCACATGACAGTTGATGTTTACCGCGCAGGGCAGACCGGCGATATGGGTGGGCAGGGTTTCAATGTGGACGGCCAGAGCGGTGGTCCTGCCACCGAAGCCCTGGGGCCCAATGCCCAGGGCGTTGATTTTCTCCAGCAGCTCCTCCTCCAGAGCGGCATAGAAGGGCTTGGGGTGGTGGGAGTCCATCTCCCGCAGCAGGGCCTGCTTGGCCAGCAGAGCGCACTTGTCAAAGGTGCCGCCGATGCCCACCCCCACCACGATGGGGGGACAGGGGTTGGGACCGGCCTGCTCCACCGTGTCCAGAATAAAGGCTTTGACCCCTTCCAGCCCGTCGGAAGGCTTGAGCATGGCAATGCGGCTCATGTTTTCGCTGCCAAAGCCCTTGGGGGCCACGGTGATCTTCACCCGGTCCCCGGGCACCAGCGTGGTGTACAGCATGGCGGGGGTGTTGTCACCGGTATTCACCCGGTCCAGCGGGTCGGCCACCACCGACTTGCGGAGATAACCCTCGGTGTAGCCCCGGCGCACCCCTTCGTCCACCGCCTGGGTCAGGTCGCCGTCAATATGGACCTCCTGGCCCACCTCCAGAAAGACGCAGGCCATGCCGGTGTCCTGGCAGATGGGGATATCTCCGCCGATGGAGTAATTTTCCATAATTTTATCCAGGATGTCCTGGGCCACCGGCCAGGGCTCCGCCTGACGGGCGGCGGCGATGGTGTCCTTCACATCCTGAGGCAGGCGGGTGTTGGCCGTGATGCACAGCCGGGCAACCGCCTCCGTGATCGTGCTGGCTGAGAGTTCGCGCATGGTGTTGTCCTCACTCCTTCTCTGTCCGCCGCCGGTTTAAAACCGGCGGCGGGCATATGCTTACTGTGTTTTTATACAAAATCTCCCCTCGGTTGACAAGGGGGAAACTTGCTTTTATAATGTTAAAAAATCAACGTCTGTGTGTATCCTGCCGCACAATCTGCCATAAAACTTTCCGGGAGGTCTCTCCTTTGACATGAATACGTTACAAATGCAATATTTGATTGCCCTGGCCGACCATATGAGTTTTACCCGCGCGGCGGGGGCTCTGTTCATATCTCAGCCTACATTGAGCAGGCAGATCGAACTGTTGGAGCAGGAACTGGGATTCCCTCTGGTCCAGCGGGGAAAGAAGCAAATTTCCCTGACTGCCGCCGGCCAGATTATGCTGGATACCGCCCGCCAGATGCTGCGTCTGCTGGAGAGCGGACGGGAACAAGGGTTACGAATCTCCGCAGGGTCCGCCGGCTTTCTGCGGATCGGGGCTCTGGACTCCATCGGAGGGCACGTCCTTATCCCCAATCCGATCCGCCCCTACCGGGAGGCGTGGCCCGATGTGGAGCTGTCTCTGGAGCGCCACAGCTTTCACACCCTGCGGGATCGCCTGGAACTGGGCAGCCTGGACGTTATCCTGACCGCGGATATCGATTGCGAAAACATGAACGCTGTGGAATTGCATCCCTTCGCCACCTTCCAGAAGGTGCTGCTGATGAGCCGGCATCACCCTCTTGCAGGCCGCACAGATCTGACCCCCATCCAATTTAAGGACGAGTTGTTTTTGCTCCCCGGCGAGGAGGATTCGCCCGGCCGGCGGGAGGCGCTGTTCGCCACCACCGAGCCTTACGGTTTCCTGCCCAGCCGGACCCGTACCACACCCAACCTGGAGTCGGCGTTTTTCAGCGTGGCCGCCGGGCTTGGCGTTATGATTGTGGATATGAGCACAAAATATGTTCAATATCCCCAGTGTACCTATCTTCCGCTGCCGGGAGACGTTCCGCCCTGCGCAAAGCTGATGGCTGTGCGCAAGCGCGCAAGCCAGAACCCGGCGGCTTTGGAGTTTATGTCCTACCTGTCCAGTTTGGAGAACAGGGAGCTGAATCGGTCGCTGTAAAGCTTGCTGCTTTACGGCGATCTTTTTTGTTTTCCTCCGGCGGAACCTCTGACAGGGGTTTTCTCCCGGACAAGATGGCGCCCCCCGAAACGAGTTGTCAAGGACTTTGTAATATATAGAACAAGCCGGAAGCTTTATATAAGCTCCCGGCTTGTTCGTTCAAATCTTAAAGGTATAAGAGTTTTTGATCTTTCTTAAATATATACTCAATAGGAGAATCAGCTAAAGGCGGTTTCGTTTATAGAGAAACCACTCTTTTTAAGTCTCAAGGCAAGTTTTCCCATCCACGGCTTAGCCATGGATATATACTCAGTGCCCAACATATCTGACGGAACAATGAAGTCCTTGTGAAGTGTACGACCCTGTTCTTGCAATAATACGGCAATATTATCTTTGCCTAATTTTCCGAGAAAGTACCCCCACTCAAGCACCACATTTTGACGTGGATAATAAACATCCTCCTCATTCCCATTCGCATCTTTTTTAATAACATGATCAGCGGGCGTCAGTAAGACAATAGCGAATCGACTTTCAGATGCGTATGTTTCAAATTTTTGTAGGATAGTAGTGCCAGAAACTTCCTCATTTAAGTCAGTAAATTCGATGCTATTACTCTTTAATACATACTTAACCATGTCTAGTTCAGGGGGATTATTCCCGTAGACAAGAAATACTTGTTTCTTTTTGTCAGAATTTAATTCAGTATTGGTATCTTGAGGCGAAGAGGGAGACGCTTCAGTTGGACTAGAAGATTGACCACCAACTTGGTCATATCCCATACGTGCACAAGCATTCATATAATATCTATGGACAAACTTTGACCTCTGAATATTAGGAGAAAGTTCCTTCTCATAATGCTGTTTTACTTCATTGTAGCGTGAGTGCCGATTTAAGTAGACATAGTATTGGCTAATAATATAACTATTCTCTACCTTTTCAGGCGAGGGAACCATACGGTAAACATATTCAAACATCTGATCATCTAAAATTCGATTCGCAGCTTTCAACCAAGTTGCAAAAAGATGTTTTTGATATAAACCGTCATGATCCTTAACATAATCGTCAACCATCTTGTGGAGTTTTTGAATTGCATCAATACTACCTTGGTCAACAACAGCCACAAAATATAGGTTTAATTTGTCCACGGTTTGATCTTTCTCAAACATCATACGAGAGACTTCTACCGCTTCATCATGACGATTATTTCGGCGCAGCAAAAATGATAGCTCATTAGCTTTTTGCCAATTTATGGCATTATTGCTGTTCACCAAACTCTCAGCAAATTTTATTACTTCCTCAAAACTTTGCGTAAGATATCTGCTTAATTCCTGCTCATACAGTAACCTCATAACACCTACTCCTTAAACTTGATCAATATAGCTATAACTAATATGCTCCATCTTTTAGGCAGTTGTGATATTGCCAAAAATGTAGCTTTATGCTTTATATATTACCCTGTTTGCAAATATTGTCAAGCACTGTCAACATTAATTCTCTTGCCTGATACAACTATTTTAGAAAAAGCGTCAAATGTTTCTACTTGCAATTTGACATAACTCATTTTTCAGCATACGCTTGATTTTATCGCTCATGGTTTCAGTGCTGGTCTGGCTGAAATGGACGCGCACCTTGTAGGTAGTCCTTCCGATTTTCTTTACCAGCGCGGGAGCGTCCTCCGGCACTCTGGCCGGAATGGTGTCTGCGGTCTGCATGGTACGGGTTTCTTCGCTCATGGCGCTCCTTTCTCCGGGAGGGGCTGCGCCGCCCGGCTAAACAATTAGTCGCTCTTACGGTTTACAATGTCTTTCGCCGCCTGTTTGGTGGCTCCGGCATTTTCCTCCCGGAAGTTCTTCCCGTCAAAGAGGATCGGGGCGCACCGTTCCAGGATACGGTCATAGATACGGGCATGGGCCAGGTCGGGAGGGTTCTTAAGTTCAGACAGTTTCAGGTTTATGGTGATGATCATGGGCCTGCGGCTGCGGTAGCGGCTGTCAATGACGAAAAACATCTGCTCCATCGCGTACTCAGTGCTGCGCTCCACACCCAGATCGTCAATGATAAGCAGATCATACTCGTCGAAGCTGGCGATAAATTCCGCCCTGTCCTCAGAGAACATCCCTGTCAGACGGTTCAGAATGGTGGGAAAGTTCGTCATCAGCACCGGTACATCCCGGTCAAGCAGGGCGTTGGCGATACAACCGGCAAAGAAGGACTTTCCGGTTCCCACATCCCCGAACAGCAGCAGCCCGGTATTGTTCCTGTATGCCTCCTTCCAGTTCTCCACATAGGCGCGGGCCTTGTCCATCAGGGGATTTTGGCCGTTGTCGTTGGCAAAGGTGTAGTCATACAGATAG